>JAATVR010000049.1 GCA_014523665.1 Nitrososphaerales archaeon TH526 | reverse complement strand
TCTTATAAATTATGGATTCCTAAGAGGCAATAAGTAAGTATTCGCATCAGAATTATTGTAGAACGAGCTGATGATCGACGCATTATGGTTCCAGCCACTCCAGTAATGGCGAGATTAATTTAGGTGGGAATGAATGTTATTAGCGTAGGTCATAAATATTCAAAGTAAACTTCAAATTGAATATTTATCTAGAAAGGTCCCAATCGTGTAATCCTGCATTTTATGTTTCAAATTATGTATTCAAATAGACCTAGACCTACCTTGAATACGTTGTATCTTCATCTTCTTGTCTGATTATCTGCAGTCTATGTGATCTGTCAGTGGTTGTCTCATATACAGCGGTTGGCTGCCCGAAGGTTTTTCAAACCACCATTCATTCGCAGTGTATACAGCCTCGAGCTCACAGCCTGATACGGAACCCGATCCGCGATTAACCTGAGCAGCCATCAAGTTGCCATCAAAATTTGCATGTCCCAACCCGAGAACGTGCCCTATCTCATGTTTTGCTATCTGTTCCAACTGATTACCGCTAAATGCAAATCCGAATGCGCCCTTTGAAATCCGAACGTAAGATTTTGTTATGAATCCGTAGAAATCATAATAGTTGTTTGTGATTCCAGCTTTTTCGTTCTGGCCCTCTCGAAAGTATATTTGTATATCAGCACCTCGTCTATCTGGTGTTTCAGAGAGTGTCAGCCCTTCTAGTTTCGAATCCCATTCCGTAAATGCTTTGGTAACAGCTTCAATTGAAGATCTATCAACCTCGGATCCACTATCGTCCCTATCTTCGTCAATCATATGATCTTCTATGTAGTAGGTTAATTCTCCATCTGCAAGTTCTTCGCCCCATGAACAACATACAAGAATAAGGTCTCTTCCCGAATATCCCTCAAATTCTGCTTCATTGTGACTGTTATCATAGAATGGTAGATGGTCTGTTATTCCACCTAATCCATTAAATGGTTGAAAGGATCCCGAGAACATGATCATGGCCAAACAGGCCATGGCCAGAATTGCAATTATTGTAAAACCAAGCCCGAAGTAAATGTAATTCCTTCCTTTCTTGTCGTTACTAACATTTCTAAGATTCTCATCTCTACTGTCTCCGTTATTTCTACCGCTCGCTAATGCCATAAAATGTCTTAATCCTTGGTTTCACCTGTTGACTCCGTACAAGAGAATGGTACGTTGTTCTGATTCAACTTAAAATATTCGATCGCAATTTCAATCGACATTTGTCATTTAATTATTAACGGTAATCGCCTATAATCGCTTTGAATACTTTGTGTTGCATTTCCAAATAAGGAATGCACTTACCGACCACATCCATCTTTCTCTAAAGTAGACACCTCTGAATTGCGAGTTGAGGTGTTGCGTCTGTTCGATCAGCCAACCCATAAGTTCTTCCTCAGTTAAATAAATGGCAATCTGAAAGAGTGGAAAACTACTCGTTGAGATGATTCCCCCATCCATAGAACAAAGACAGAATATATCGCCGAGATACTCAAGGCTACTATGGGAGTGGGCAAAGAACTAGGATTAAGTATCGAGTTTATACATCATACAAGTACCTTAAATTAATCCTTGAAGAACTGCAGCAAGTAAAATTACTGATGTATGATCCGTACTCGGAAACCTACCATACTACAGACAAAGGGAAGCGCTTTTCAGTAATGTACCGCGAACTTCAAAAAGTGGGATCTGGTAAAGGATCAACTGGATTTCGTACTTTTGATCCAAACTAATAAGTTGTCAAATACCGGATCACGTCTTCTTATTTGTGGCTACACTGCTTAGAGGCATGGATTGTAAAGGAGCTATGAAGATATTCACCATTAGGTCGAAGAGAACCTGCGTAATTTCTTACCAAGAATAACACTGCTCCTGCCGGAATGAAAAGAGCAAATAATAGTAGTAAATATGCGAAACCGCCGGCGTCGAGCTGACGTCCAACAATAATGATTCCAAATACTATTATAATCACTGATGGAACAACTAGAGCCAAAATTAAGAGCTCAAATATTTGTTCATCAGTATCGATGTAGGTGACGTATTTGTTGGTGATCTTGTTAAGTTTTGAATCCTTAATCCTAAGATAAATGAAGATGTTCCTATCAACAAGGAGACTATAGTTAGGGTATTTTGAGTTAGTGCAGGGATAAGTGTAACTGGCATTATAGTGTCTTGAGTTGTGGATCCTTGTGCAAATACGAAGGGATCAAATAGGTTGTTCGTAACTAACATATATAATAAAATCAGACAAAAAATAGAAATAATGGAATTTGTTGATATTCTGTTCTTAGCTAAAAATATTAGGCATTGCTTCTTTAGTGATCCCAAACGAAATATCTCGTAGATGGACCAGCGATCGAGCATAATAATCTTATCACATCTGGGAGGTATAAGGTGACGAAAGTGACAAGAGTGCAAAAGTCCATTCGCTGTTGACTCCCAGATCCTAGCGTATCGACGGCACGTGAGTATTGAGCTGAAGTCCGACCGTGATTTCTACCTAGATGTTCTTTTTCAATTAATTCTTGATCAGGACATAAAACATTAAGTCAAAAGTCAAACATTCCTTAACGAGTCATGATAACAAAGGACATGAATTACCTGAAGAGCTGCTACTAGGTTAATGAAGGCGTAGCAGTGATCGTCGAGGAGGAAAATAGATTCACTGAATTCCTCAATTTCGGTGCTGACATGGAAAATACTCGTGAGGGCCAAGTGATTTAAATAAATGAAATTCGGCACATTGAGCTGGCTCTTCTCTCATCACCCTCAAATCGCTAGTGATTCAGCTTTTTGCAGTGAGATAAGTAAGTTAAATTAAAGTAAAATACTGAAAGGAGATCTTATTGGAGCACGGTGGAAGTAATTCAGAAGCATGCTAAGAAACGTTGTAGAGGACCTCATAGAAGTGAATACGAGATTATCAACGAGATCCTTAAGACCGTTTTTTCCTCTAATCCCAGTTCCAGTTCAGATCGAAGGAGGTGTAAACCAATAGATATCGTGTATAGCTGTTGTCTTACATGGCTTCAGTTTCAGGTTTATCGAAGCTTTTTGCTAAAATTAAATCTGCTAAATTCAATACAAACTAATGGACATCAGTCTTATGAAATCATAGAAAAAGGTCTTGAATATCTGCGGGTGTTCTCTAAACTGCAGGCAGAGATGAAGTCGTTGAATGATTTTCCTTCAACCATATCTAAATAATATAAGGCTTATTGTTAGTGTGATGTCGAGTTCAGCTTACGATAGGGAGCACAAACTCAATATTCACGATCAAGTATGTTGCAATAACAAGAACAGACGAGATAGGGGGCTTCACGAGTCTGATTTCGCAGTAGTTCGATAGACAAATACAGTTAGCAAAAGATGGCGTCGAGAGCCAAATGGTTATGGAAGAGTTGATACATGAAACTATGAAATGTGGCAGATGAACAAAATCTGCCTGCAAATTTGTATTTAGCCATAGGGGTGATTCGACATTTCGCCTTCATCTTTAAGTACAACGTAAGCTTAATTAGTGTCCATGAAGTATCCCTGCTTTTTCAGCTCTTCATGTTAGCAAAGTGTGGAAGGAGAAAAAAAAGTCAATGATGTTGTTACTTTCCAAGAATAGGAAGGAAGAATTGCCTAGGGTTTGACGGCGTAAATGGTACTATTGGAATTTGCCTAAATTTAAGGGGCTTAATGAATTTGAACAGTCACAACATTGATGCTGACGGCGATAACAATCCCACTGGAAGAAGCGCTAACAACGGCAGCAGCAGCAATACTGGTGGCCGGGACATGAATTCCAATGCATCAAATCCGGAACGCGGGATTCTCGTCTTAGCAATAGCGATACTCGTGTTGGGTGCAATCCTATTGACATTACGTTCCGCCATATTTAGTTTGATACTAATAATAGTCGGCATAGTCCTTTTTACGTATTGGTTGTACGGAGTAGTAATAACACGGGAACGAGGGCGGCATTCTCCCGAAGAAGGTACAATCTCTTTACATCCAAGAAGAGAAGTAAGGACGGGTTGCACATGCTCAATCTGCAAACACTCAGAATCCAAAATGTGTATTGGAATAAGATGTGCATGCTGTGTTTTGATGAGAAATAAGCAAATTATTGGTCATTTTAATAAGGCTCATCGATAGTCGGTTTCTAGTATTGTTTTGAAAATAGGACTGCCTCAAATTTGACGGTGCACAATTTCGGATTAGCGCTATCAAATCGATCAGATTTGAAGACTGATGTTCCATGTATATCGTGAAACAGTCAAATTCCTATCGTTGGTTTCGATACACGATCCCTGTTATCGCCTGCGCTTTTTCTCCCTTTTGCTGTCTGGCATCTTCTACACTCAGCGAATGCTCAATTCAGGTAGGCTCAGAATTCAATTGCTCTGCTGTTTTCTTGTAGCAATCATTTCCACGCTTTCCACTTCTTTTTCTTTTTCTGCTGTTGCAATAGATCTCAATAATGTTGTGTCGTCCTTAGCCACTCTACGAATATTCTGGCGTATCTTTATGTCTGCAGGCAGAGAAGTGGTTTCAGAATATAATTCTGCAAACATCACGTAGTATGCCAAAGCCAAAGATTAGATTGTCGGTAGGCCGAACGGTGAATAGGGTACTCCACTTGATGCTATGCTTTTCTGACTTGCCACAATAAACAGAACCTTCCCTTAGGCAGAAGTCGTCGTATATATTCTAACTATATTGACCAATTTTCAATCGTTGGTATCAATGGTACGTATAGAATGACATCTTTTTGGCATGATCTCATTTGTCACACCACATCTGACTGATCGCTTGATTTGGTTTGAGAATCATGCTCCGTCAGAGGAATATATATCCCATCGTCTCTTACAATTAGTTCCAGCCTTTGTCCCTTGCCTAAATTGAATCCATCCACGACCGGCTTTGGTAATACGATTACTGAACTCGTACCCAGTGTCGTGAGCGTGACTGTGTACTTGGTTGGCATTATAATCTGAATCTAAGAACTATTTTATATTTAATACTTATGTTCAATATGTATGGATGATTATGTTCTAATTAAGATATACATAATAATGGGGATACATATATACTAGTATAATATGCTCGTTGAAACAAGCCGTGAAAATCCCCCTTTATCAGTCCTTCTTGTTTCGCCAGAGTATCCCCCTATGGCTGGTGGTGTAGGTCGTTATACTTTCCATCTGAAGGAGAAATTGGTGGAGTTGGGATACATTGTTCATGTTGTTTGCGATAAGCGAGGAAATGGAGAGTTTTCTGGAATTTACCAACAGAACCCTAGGAATTCTGAAATTCTGTTAGAGTTAGTCGAACGGATAAATCCTGACATTGTACATGTTCAGTATGAGCCTGGGTTATATGGCTTGAGACTTGACATGCTCAACCCAACTAAGACTCGTACCAATATTGACTCATTTTACAAATCATGCAAGGTCCCGATAGTAACAACGTTCCATTCCGCTTATCCTTTCAGGCAGTGGATGAATCTGCCTATTCCGATTTACGAGCGCCAAAACGACAATTACTTCGTAAAGAAAGCAAAGCGGGTAATTAGTTTCTGGACAAGACTACTTAATTATCATTCCTTTCATAACTTGAACAAAGAGAAGCTCGGACAGAGCGCGGCTGGAATAGCATTTTCTCAATTCATGTCCCGGACATTAGGAAATCAAGGATGTAACGTGATATATCATGGTGCAGAAAGACAAGACTATTCATCAGGTCGAAGCAAAATTGATCTAAGAGCTTCCTATTCTCTCCCACGTGATGGTAGGATTGCTTTGGCGCTTGGCTACGCAACGGCGACGAAAGGTTGGGACGTTATTGATAAGATGGACATCCCTGAAGGTTGGACTATAGTTATCAATGCTTCCAAAAATGAATATAGCCAGGAAGATTGCCCTGTCGGCGTCAACAAGAAGAACTTGATCAAGTTGCACTGGGATTACCTGAATGAAAAGCAGCTATGTGAGCTATTTTCATGCGCAGATGCTGTTATTTTACCTTACAAGGTTAGCTCGGGATCTGGTATTATGTTCGACGCAATGTCTTATGGCCTACCATTCATCGCAACTCGTTTAGGATTCTTTGTTGAATTTGCAGTGGCTGGTCTAGGTGTCGCAGTCGGTCGAAATCCAAAAGAATTCTCAGGTGCAATGGTATATTTAGACAAGAACTATGATAGATACGTCGCCAAAATTAGTGAATTTAAGTTGAAGTTAAATTGGAAGCAGGTAGCCAAGGAACATGCTGTATTATATCACCAAGTCGTAGCAGCAAGAAAAAAAGTACAAACAGTTACAGTATAGTTGTTTGCGGTATGGCATTAACAGAAAACATAGACTGCCAGAGATCTAAACGACAGCCTCTTCTGTAATACTAATTTTTCAGTTGATATTGTAAGATGATTGGTTCAGAAGTAATTAGAACAAATTGAGAGAGTGTTCCAAAGCGATGATGGGTTGGGTAATACAGAACGGAGTTAATCATCAACGAATGACCCTTACATAAGCTATGAACACATTGGTCCCATTGATCCCTGCGTCGGATCATATTTCCAACTAAATAGCACCATAGATGAGAAATATGTAACCACATCTTCGATTCCTGAAGAATATGGGATCTTTCTAAAACCTCAGACTATGAGGGCGGAGGTAACACGAATTGCCTATTGGCAGCTCAGCAATGCGAAGCAAAGCTTACAAGTAGCAAGAAGTTCGGTAAAGATCCGAATTATTGCATTAAATTCTAATGTGGACCAATCATGTTTGCCATCTCCTGTCATTAGCTATTCGTTAAGACATGACTAATTCTAGCTCAGGATAGGCACCTGAATGCTTTAAGTTCATTTCGCGGTCTGTTGAAATTCTGGTTCAAATTGCAATTCCCTGATTTTTTTTGACTAGTACGTTATTTGAACGCTCGCGGAAGGTTGATGGATTTATCAAGGTGTCGCTACTGGCTTTTCATCATTTTCTAGGATTTCACAATTAGCAACCGCAAAATCACCTTCAATTGGGTTGAAATCATCTACACTGTCTCTTCCCTCACCGCAATCAAAATAGTCAGCTCCTTCACTTCCAGATAGGACATCATCTCCTTCGCCCCCATATATGGAATCAATGCCTAGGTCTCCTTGAATGTAATCGCCACCATTGTAGCCATAAATTATGTCACTTCCTGGGCCTCCCCCTAAATGGTCGCTTTGATTAGAGCCTCGGATTTCATCGTTACCGAGGTCACCGTAAATAAATACACTGCTGTCATTGGCATTTGGTCCAGCCTGTGAACTATTTGCTCCCATAAGCGCCAGTTCTTTTTGATTCGATCCTTCAGTCATTGCGCTACTCAAAAGATCATCATACGGGGTTCCACGTGTGAGTGCAAATGCGGCATGTTCTTTGCTATAAGAACCAACTAACAATGCTGTAATCAAAGCGGCAATACTAACTCCTACGCCAACAGTTAACAATAATTTCAAGGTCATTGAACTATGACATGTAATCTTTCTCTCTATCAATAAATGGGATACTACTTTTACTTCTATTAGAAGTAGAATATTCTTTATCACTAAAGAGTCGTTGAGAATAATCTGCATCTTGGAAGAGAATTAAACCAGGATAAGGATTATTGCTAATTCACCACGATACTTTACTGGGTTCTTCATGAGCAACACCCCTTGCCTACCTCCACTTTGTGGACACTGGTCAGACTCTTCGTTTAAGGATTGCGTTTAGTTGAAATCCATCAGATGATCACCTGGAATCAAAAGAATTAGATTGAGAAGTATTAATATTGACTCCTTATCATATATCTGAAACTGTATGACCATAGTTGCATACCTCATAACCGTGTCAATTCTTCCATTGTGGCTATACTTTACATCGATAGTGCTTTTGGGAAGCGGACATGGCGTGGTACTTGGAGATCCAATGTTAAAGTCACCACATTTTCAATTGGAGAAGATAGTAGACGGTTTGTCAAGACCTACTGGTTTAACTTTTTTGAGTCCTAATGACTTTTTGGTCATTGAGGAGGATACAGGAAAGGTTAAACGGGTTATTGATGGAGAGGTCTCTCAAACAATACTTGATCTGGATGTATCCACTGATGACTCTAGAGGGTTAACAGGGATTGATTCTTACCAAAATGGGAGCAAAACCTTTGTATTTTTGTACCATACAGAATCATCATCGTCTGGAGATGACGAAGGTGCCCCCCTTGGTAACCGATTGTATCGATACGAATTATCCGATGATAAGAGCAGTCTAACTAACCCAAAGCTACTTTTGGATCTGCCTGCTGGACCTGGTTCAATGGATAATGGAGGTCCAGTATTAGTTGGACCAGATAGCAATGTCTATTTAATCACTGGTCAGGTCCAGGAGGACAGCGGAAAAGGTCACGAGACCAAAGCACAAAATTTTGAGAATGGTCCAGATGCAGACGGGACAAGCGGTATCCATAGAATTACTCAAGATGGCGAGATCGTTTCGTCTGGAATTTTGGATACTAAAGGCAAAATGGCCTCTTACTATGCATACGGAATAAGAAACAGCTTTGGTATGGATTTTGATCCTATAACAGGTAAACTCTGGATCAGTGAAAATGGTGTTCATACAAATGATGAAATTAATTTGATAGAACCAAGGTTCAATGGAGGTTGGAAAGATATAACAGGACTGGCCCCCTCTGGGTTTAATTCCAGTGAGTTGGTGTCATTTAATGGAACTGGAAAATATAGTGACCCGAAATTTGTGTGGAATCAGACGGTAGCCCCTACTGCACTTTTATTTCTCGACAGTGATAGATTTGGACCCGCTTTCAAAGACGATATGCTTGTTGGGGACTACGCATTTGGCAGAATCTATCATTTTGAATTAAATTCGGAGAGAAATGGGTTGCGCTTAAACGGCACTCTGGCTGACAAAGTGGCTGATTCAGATTCTGAGCTCCAAAGTACTATTTTTGGTGAAGGATTTGGAGTCCCAACAGATATAGAGATTGGTCCTGATGGGATGTTATATGTTTCTTCGTTAAGGGATGGAGCAGTGTACAGAATCAGCAGGTAAGGGTTGGAGTAGAATTGTGTTATCACCATCTTATGGATGATCAGTATCTCACCCAGTTATCCCTTTATTTGTTTTAATAGCCGATTTAATGGTTGCAAGAAAATAAATGATGAGCAATGCTAACCTCCTCTTTACAACCAATATGAATTGGCAGCGTCAATAATCTAAGTTTGTTTTTGGAATGTTTCGTAAAGGGGGAGAATGGATTTAAAATATGTAACCTGTTGGTGCGGAATATAATCTAAGAGTGGAAAAATTTCGATTGTTGAAATAGAAATGGTGGTGGCAATATGTCATTTATACCTTATGAGCATCTTTGTAAAATTATTAGATTCCGGCAAATTTGATGCAATATGGTTATTAGTCATACTCTCAATTTGATAAACAATGAGCAAGGACACAACACAAATAACGGAGCCAATAGCCCAACTTTTTCAAGGTAAGAATTTCGCTTTTGTCTCAACTCTGATGAAAGACGGGTCTCCACAAATTAGTCCCACATGGGTAGATATCGAAAAAAATCACGAATATAGTATCTTAGTAAATACAGCAGTAGGAAGGATAAAACACAAGAATGTCTCGAGAGATCCCAGATTAGCGATATCCATAATTAATAGTAGTAATCCTTATGAAATGGTCACTATTCGAGGAAAGGTAACAGAGCAGCTTACACAAGATGCTGCTGAAGAACACATAGATAAATTGGCTAAAAAATACCTCGGTGTTGACACGTATCCTGGTCGTTCTCCTGGTGAGAAAAGGGTAATTCTAAAGATAAGACCAGAGAAAATTTTCTATCAGCAGCCACTAAGATGAATTTTCCAACATTTTTTATTTCAAGTGTTTTAGTCTCGATAATGCAAGCATTTCGACGGCAGCCTACTACCTATAACTATTGAACATAATTATTTAGGGCATTGATATCGCCTATTCCTTCAACAATGTCCTGGTTATTTCACGATGTCAATTTCTATATGACTTGGCATTGATTCTGAGAGTGGCCAGTGTAATTCAGGTCAATCCTCACGACAGATTATTGGTCAATAGGATCAAGATTAATTCCTTCATTGTACAATAACAATTCCATTCATCCATGGATGTGGAGCGCAAAAGTATTCATATCTTCCAGGTTCGGCGAAGTGAAATGTGAACGATTCTCCGTCATCAAGCTCTCCAGAATTAAATATGCCATCCTGCAGAAATTCATACATCCCGTAACCTGCCTTTTTACCGCTAGCAATCGTATGAGTTAAATCGTCCTCGTTGGTCCAAGTTACATCTGAGCCTGATGGTACGGTTAATTCTTGTGGGTCAAATCTCTCGGATATTGTTTCTTTCCAGGCCGCGCCATCAGGTATTACTATTTGGTAATCGCCATCATACTCTTGGTCTGCAGCTTGCTGATTTTTACCATTTGTGGCGGGTTGTATCCCTTCTCCCTGTTGCTCCTGGTGAGGATCAGATGATTCAGTTTCAGCATCATCCTCATCTTCATCTTCACCGGGCGTTGCGACAACATTTAAGGACTGAAAGTTGCAGAGATCTAAAATGATTAGGTTGGAGATAAAACAGACAAGCAGAATCGTGTAGGCAGATTTGTCAATATTTCCCGATTTTTTCAAGGTTGTGGATCTCTTCAGGTGATAATAATAACCTTAGCATTAGAACTTATAGGATTAATCTATAGTAAGGAACTTGTATAAGGTAATAAAATATTCAGAACGTTTCGCTGTAATATGTACACAAGATGTTTATAGATATTTCTTGAGTGAAAAACAGGACGACGGATATGGCGGATTCGAGTTGTCTTCAATTAGGAGACTGACTCAACTTTATGATTTCTTTTCAAATTTGATATTTCTGGTGTTAATACAGTCGTTACTAACGGCGATAACTGATCTTCATATAGCCCAGTATACTTGTTACCGAGGTCACAATATATAGGCACATCATATTATAGCAAAAAGGTGGTGGACCCACTCAAAACGCATTTAAAGAAGCGTTCTCATACGAGACTTTATGGGATTATATAACCGATCAGTTTTCAGGTTGTCCATTTTTGCCTCATTTGTACTTGCAATATTATCGCTAAGTACATTTAAAGTCGATGGTCAATTGGATACGCTAAGTAGCCATAGTATTTCTTCTGAAGATCAGAAATCCTCGAGGTTGACAGAGAATAGCCTGGATGCTAATCTGACTAGCCTATTCGATGAAGTAGATCAATCAGTAGTTCAGATAAGCGATGCTCGCACAACCTCTCTAGGGTCAAGGCAAGGCTCAGGATTTATCTATGATAATCTAGGTCATATTGTCACTAATTATCACGTAGTTGCTGATCCACAAAAAGGCCAAGAGACAAACTTAGATGGCAGAGAATTCCATGTAACCTTTCTAGACGGTACGACACAGATTGGCAGAGTGATTGGTACGGATCCTTACTCTGAGTTAGCTGTTATAGAGTTGGAGAACATGACAGGAAATAGCCTCATCCCGTTACCTCTGGGTAATTCATCCCAGCTCAGAATAGGACAACCAGTAGTAGCACTAGGAAATCCATTTGGACTATCAGGGTCGATGACAGAGGGGATAGTGAGTGGCTTTGGTAGAATCATGCCCTCTTCTGTTCCACAGGGCGATCTTCTATTACGTCAACAGGATTCGCCATCTTTTTTGATACCAACCATAATTCAAACTGATGCTGCAATAAATCCTGGTAACTCAGGTGGGCCCATGCTTAACACAGTGGGGGAAGTTATAGGAATGAATACGGTAGTTCTCTCAAATTCCGATGTATATGCAGGAATCGGATCCGCTATCCCATCAGATATTATTAGGAAAGTAGTACCTGAGCTCATCTCTAGAGGAACATACAAACATCCGTATATAGGTATAGCCGGCGTGGACATGACGCCAGAGATCGCCCGTGAGATGGATATGAATGATTCTAGAGGGTTCTTAGTCACTGAGGTTACATCAGGAAGTCCAGCAGAAAGATCTGGTATTAGAGGTGGGGGAGCTTTGAAAGATGTTAATGGGAGACAAATAGAATTGGGAGGAGATGTAATTGTCGCCGTTGATAACGACACCGTCAGGAAGATTGAAGATCTACTTTCGTACCTTCAATCAGACAGATCGGTCGGTGAAACCGTGATACTTAGGGTGATAAGGGATGGGAAACCTCAGGAAATCGGTATGACCGTCGAAGCCAGACCTACACAACAGCAGCAGGAAACTGGGCAGAGCCAACAAGAGCGCCCCACCCTTGGCATCAATGCAATCAACATTACTGAACAAATAGCAGCAAGAATGAATTTAACAGTGCAGCAGCAACAACCACAACAACGAGAATTTTCAGGTAATGATCTGGTCGGTCAACAAGGAGGTGTCCTTGTGGTTGACGTATTTGCAGATGGACCGGCTGAAAGAGCTGGCCTGAGGGGCGGGTTTGTCGTTGCAGATATAGATGGCACCCCAATTGAAATAGGAGGTGATGTAATTATGAGAATTGATGATACAATGATTCCTAATATTGAAGCCTTAGATGAATTCATCGAGAATAAGAGCATTGGGGATACTATCCAAGTTACTGCAATAAGGAATGCTCAGTCCCTTAAAGTTCCTGTCATTGTGGGATCGACCTCTGAATTAGGGACGCTGCAATCTGGCAATGGAAGTAATTTTACTACACAACCACAAATTGAGCGTCAAGATGATTTCTTTAGAGACTTGTATAATCGCTGCACAGAAACATTTGGTCCGCTCGTATGCAACCCTCTTTTTAGAAGGTAAGATTGAGATTATTGCTTGCATCTGACTAGAAAAAAGAGGCAGCATTTGTCCATCGTATTAATATTTCTAATGCATCAGAATTACTGTTGGTCATCGTCATTGATATAATGCAAACTACCTTTCTGTAGTTCTCAAATAGTCTGATAAAACTTATAAATTTGATAAGTAGATTTACACAACACTAACCTGTTTATTGAGATGGGCAGGAAAGCAAGAAAGTGACATTTGATCAAGAATCTTTTTTGCATAATCGACCGTATCCTAGATGCTTTTGTGATGGGCTGAATGGCCCGAATGGGAGATTGTTCGGTATGAAAAATTCCATGATCCCAATAGTGCTTTCATTTACATAATCTTGAATGAATGCTATTTGCATTCATCTTCCCTCAAAGTAGACAATATAGGAAATATTCCAAGAATAGCACTGAGAGGCTTGAGAATCATTGGTTTTAATTCGTAAAACATAACACCATTACCCTTCTAAGAAACTGAATTGAATTAAATATGCTTGCTGAGTTTGGATGGGCTAAAAAATTTAAGAGTAATTCTTAGTCAGTGAGAGCTACTCCATTTTCGTTTCCTTGCGTCTGTGAAACAGTATTAGTGCATTGAACACTCGTCCCGACCTTTCCTTGTCCGCAGTAATTGGCCTGTGACACAGCAAGGGACTTTTTTTGGTAATCTTTACCAAATCCATCGCTTGAACCTATGAATAGTGATCCGATGATTAGCCCTGTCAATGCCAGAGATACTGCTAAAATTCTAAAGCCTGTCATGATCCTATATAGATGTCCAACCTTAATTTATCTGGATTGAGAAAGATATCGTGTCAACTTATCTCTAGGTCATCGTTATGTTAGAATAAGATTAACAAAGCTATGCTAGATATCGGGCATTAAATACGATGATTCCTTTCTTTTTTAAAAATGGTACTGGAAGTTTGATATTAGTCTTTAGATAGAATAACTCACGCTAATAAAAACTACGAATAATAATAATCAATCAGCCGTCTTCTTAGTTTTTGGGTTATGGTGCACATATTTTATTTAGTAGAGATTCGCTCTTTGTCATTGCGAGAACATGTTAAGAGTTTGACTATTCCACTATTCTGGTAGTTGTAACGATATTCAAGTTATTCACAATGAACGCTAGCATTTGATTTCATGAATAGTCGCTAACCCCCGGTGAACTCAACTAGATTGTGTGTTGACCTATCACTTTCACTTGCCTTTTGGTTCCCCTTACTATCCTGGTCGTATGACTCCTTCCTTTGTTGTTAGGAAGTGATTATGAGGCAGCCCGTTGGAAAAGATTGTTTTGTTGCAATATGATATCGTATCTGCTTCGCCTCTCTATCTGCCACCAATCTAGCGCGCTTTGCCTCCTCAGCTGCCTTACCTTTCCAGTCTACTTTTACATAGGTCATTTAGATCATTTGATTCGACCTATGGGTAGCCGAATGAACCATACCCATATAACACTAGAGCGTCTATACTTATTCATGGGAAGGTGGGAGAATAATCGTTTCGCCGAGGATGAAGGCTTTTCCAGTAAGAGGAACTACATAAAGCTTATAAAATATATTTTAATCGCAGGCTTTATTATTGTGGGAGTAGTGGTACTTTCGGTCTATATCCAAAGGTCAGGATTGAATGTAGAAATTATTGACCGCAGTGAAGTTATGGGGACTATGCAGACAGTAAGTATCAAGGTATCGAATAACAACTTTAATACTCTTAGTGACGTTTCTGTGCAGTTTGGTGATCGCGGCCAAATTCAAGAGATTGGGAACATGGGACCATTTGCATCTGTCATGATCACCCCGCCAGGTAGCAATGAATTGAATTTCAGCAAGGTAACAGTCACAGCAAACGAGGGGGATATTCAAGTAATCAAATCCAGGTAGAGATCAACAGCTACTCTTTTATTTGGTATTAACCAATTGCATGTTTTTAGGGATGAAGCTATCTTAGTAGATAGCAGGATCAAAACCTTTTATAGGTACTGATAAAACGCTTAGCTAAAGTTGGAACCAACTAGGCGGCAAAAATGAATGTGACGTTATGCTCTATTGTAACGCAATGACTATAACAATATATAATACATTAATTAGGTATAGTATATGTTAGTGTGCTAAAGCAGTATGCTTTCGACATGGAATTAACCGTTCCTTCTGTCGTGCCCTTCTTTTCCATGTTTTCAATGTTGTTGCAGTCATATTAGCGATCAGAGCTTCCATGTATGTCCAAGGTTTGATTATTCTAATACTTCAGATCGAAACTTCGAATTCCTTACAAAATAGCCCTATTATAGTTTATAGTAACAATATTCTTAAAATGAAAGATTGGGTTATGTAAAATAACCTTGCTATGTCAGACTGGATCAATCGATGAAAATGCATCTCAATTAACGAAAGTATACCTCAGGTGATGGTCTTTAATTATTCCGTCGCGGAGGAACTTTTGATATCATATATTTGGGTATCCAGTATTCAGGTACTAAAGTTTCGAGAAACCTGTGCATCACAACTACCTCTGACTGAATTGAAATATATATTCGTTATCGTATTTCCGAAGACTATCCGAACAGCAAAAAGGATTAACGAATGGTATTTCCTTCCCGTTGAATACGATCCCAATTGTAGTCTAGATAGCCTAGATAGATATGAATAATAATTTGTGAATTGTTAGTTTAATGCGTGATGAATGTGAGATATGATTATTACAGGAGGACCATTCAAATGCGTTCTAAGAAATCTGCAGCTATAGCAGAGCAGTTGAAAGGCATTCATCCGATTCATAAATATTGAAGAAGTTGTTTAATTTGAATGGTTTCACTAATGACACTTTTTGAGGAGATTTTTTCGATAGGCGGAAGTCTAGGTTACGCAGGCGTCTTGTTAGTAACGTTCCTCATAAACCTTATCGTCTTCGTTCCGATCCCTTATATTCCCGTGTTGATCATCGCGCTGCTGAGTGGTAGATTCGATCCGAACCTACTTGCATTAGCTTCTGCCATCGGAGTGACTCTAGGACGAACAACAATTTTTTTGGCCAGCTATTATGGGAGAAGCCTGATCAAAAAGAAAACATTGACTCGGATGACCCCCTTGCAAATATTACTGGCAAAATATGGTCCTCTAGGTTCATTTGTAGCAGCGTTAACTCCATTTCCACCTGATGATATCATTATTATACTTCTTGGTATATCCAAATTTGCTCCATGGAAGTTTGTTGTGACAACGTTCTTCGGAAAGCTCATAGTCAACTTGGCAGTAGTATGGCTACTCTTACTTTGGGGAAAGCCACTGGCCCAGCAAATATTAGACAAAAGTACCGATCCTGTGTACTTTGCCTTAATCGCGATCGTTAGCATATCAGCAGTAGGTTGCCTTCTTTATTTCGTGTCAAGGCTCGATTGGGGTTCAATAATCGGCAAGAGGTTCCCATGGACTGTAAATGGTAATCACGATGATGAGAATAGTCAAGCGGGGAGACAAAAGTCTGATTCAGAAGGATCATTTTGATTGTGCTTACCAATTTGATGTCTCTAATGTGGGTTCGCTTGGCGTAGTCTTTGGGATCTAGTATTGTCGAGCATTCGGTAGGAACCGTTTTTGGAAAGACGACCTAGCAGTTTGCAGATTAATGATACGGGCCATAGCTCAAGTTATTTTTCGAATTACTTCCTTGCAATACATCCAAGAATTAATCGACTAGATTTTTCAAAATTAGTCATCCAACCATAACTAATCTGATATGTCTCAATTTACTTCAGAAGAAGCTCTGTTTGAAACAGGATGGCCTGAGAAGACAGGGTAAGATAAGATAAAAGTTAGTAGAGCCAATGCTAGGGAAAGGACACCTACTGCAGTATGAATAGCTACGATGATTGGTTGCAATTCTGAAAGTACTACTAGCATACCAATTACAATCTGAATCGAGACTGCAATGGCGGCGGCTGTAGCAGCCTTTCTAGCCTTGACAAATCTTTTGATTGAGTAGATAGCGGTGATGTAAACAGAAACAGCAGCAATCAGTGCAATAATCCTGTGAACGTATTCTACGAAGTACTTTCCTCCAGGCGACAAACTGAATCCAGTTGGACACAACGGCCAATCTGAACATGACAGTTCTTGACCTCGAGCGCTAAGAAATGCACCAATAATAATAACTGTAAAGACCAAGCCTAGGGAAACAAATGAAGCTAATCTGAAAATTCCTAGCACTTGAACCCTTTGCTTGCTTGTGAAATCCATAGATTAATTCTTCATGACTGGTAATATAATCTTGAACAGAATGCTTTCTAGCGTATCCCATGATTTGGCCCTTGTTTAAAATATTGCGAAACAACGTAATACATTGTAAACATAAAGAATATGAATTCTTTAAGATGTAAAATATTTGCAGATTTACATATATCTGCTGGCAAAATGTATAGCTTGCACGGACACATGGCAAGCTATACTTTTGTTTCCTTTCGAAGCATAGTGAATGGAGGAGGTGTGAATGTTGTGAGTTTTTGGCAAGTCGTGCTTGTAATATGACTAATAGTTTCATGAGTCGGCCGCATAGTTATAAGATTACCTAGCTCTGAAGCTAAAATTAATTGACTACCATCCAATATCTGTGATATGGGATTTGCTCATCGCGGATCAGCGATTGCCCTCGTTAAATCGCCCACAAGATCGCTCCCAACGAATTTTAGGGGGAATTCACAACATGGTCCAATGTTTAAATTCACTGTAGTCGCGTTGAATAACCCAAAATAATGTTGGTTCTGCAGAATCCACATGTGGCGAACACGTGATTTGTGTTGGAGTTTAGGACTAACTGCTCGTGTCGCAAAATAATACAATTGTATGTTGATTGTATCTTTAGTAGTCTATACTATTATAACCATATTCAACATTTTTCACGTTCTATATCTAAGAATGGTTACCTGCGACGCAAACTGGTTGAAATTAGATAATGGAAGGCATTTCTCAAAATCTCTTCACCTAAATCAAGATATGATTGAGTCCTATTTTTCTTAACGCTTCTGCTACAACATTTGGTTTAAATATAAAGCCGCAAATCGACAGACTAACTAATGCATAATAGTGTTTCTCCTCGACTGAACCGGAAATTGGTAGTCAAATTTTGCTTAGCTTTGGGGATAATTGTCATTATTGTTAATACCTTGGTAATAAATTTTGTATTACATTTCCCAAGTCAGCATTATTCGATAACGGTTGCCGCTCTCAACACTACTGCTGGTCTTGCAACTATTTATGGTTTCGTTACAATATATCGATATGGTTTCCACTGTACGCACGGTCGATCGTTGCTATATCTCACAATAGGGATTTTGTTCTGGTTGCTGGCTGACTTGTCACTTGCGTACGGGCATTTTGTTCAACACCATGAGGAAGAACAGGCGTTAGTTGTGTCTTTAGCAGATCTCTATTGGATAATTGGCTATGTATTCTTTTCATTACATCTCTTCACTGCTATCAGATTGGTGAGGCGTGATCAAGTTCATAAGTTTAGTGTTGCAATGGTCGTTATTGCCTCCGGGTTAATAATAGTATACAACTTGATACTTCCATCTGGTTTTTACGCAAGTCAAGAAGGGAGAATAATAGGAGAAACGAAGACAGGCGTTATGGATTTGATTCTTTCAATACTATACCCTATCCTGGATTTGGTCCTGATTATTCCATCGGTCATCATTCTGACAGTTCATAGGAAGGATTACTATAATTTTATGCCCTGGATTCTTTCTTCCTTATCCCTTCTAGTTAATGCGATTGCAGACGACGGGTTTGTGCATCATTTTCTAGAGGGTAACACCAAAGAGATATGGATATGGGATCTATTTTTCATGACAGACTACATTATTTTGATTGGTGCATTTTATTGGTATAACAGATTCTCCGATAAATTGAAAATAGAAAGATAAAACGGTGAGTACGACTAAGTAACTCGATATATTTGCAGGATAGGTTGCAGTAACAGTTGCAGTATTATGCATGGTGTTCATCGACCAAGCGGTTTATTGGAATATTTAGATTACTATGATAATGTGTGTCGATTTCAAGCTGAGTACAGTCCCAATTAGCTTCTTCGACTACAGAACATTTTGATCGTCAGGTCAATTGCTTTTCCATAGGCTAGGATCATTTGACCGAATCCCACTACTACACCCATTATATAGGAGCGAAAAGAAGTTATCAGCATTTCACTTGCGTATGTCGACACCTAAACCTTTTGCTATCGGGCAAAAAAATGACACGGTCAGTCTACATTTGTCGAGTAAATTGACACCATTGTTTGGCTCCATTGTCTTTAATACCTACGATAGTTTAGGTATTTTGCATGCGCGCGTCAGAAGGAGCAATCAATAGTCGAAAGCATTCAAGTGAACAAAATGATGTGGTTTCCCTGAGCAACGAAAGGGGAGAACCATTCGATGGAGATACTATCTCCCAATTTCAGGTTGGTAGCCAGCTCTTTTCTAATATTGTAGGTTATGAAGACATAAAGAAATTGTTTCAATTGTCACTGTATTCTAGGGAGAGACCCGTGCATATTCTCCTGGTTGGACCTCCGGCTTCTGCAAAAACCCTCTTTATGTTAGAGTGTATGAAACTCGAAAGGTCCTACTTTACGCTTGGAAGTCATAGCACCAAGTCAGGTATGATAGAATATCTATTTGAGAAACGTCCAAGGTACCTTATTATCGACGAGATCGAGCATATGCCTTTGAAGGATCAAACGGCATTGCTTAGTCTTATGGAAACAGGAATAATCGCTGAGACTAAGTTCCAGAAGGCTCGTAATACGCAGTTAAAGACATGGGTCTTTGCAACAAGTAACGCCACCGAGAGAATGCTTACACCGCTTCTTTCTAGATTTCTAGTGCTATACTTTAAACCATATAAATACGGTAATTTCAAGGAAGTCACAATCCATCTGCTGTGTCATGGTGAAGGAATAGCCGAAGATATAGCCGCTGAAGTAGCTGATGTGGTATGGACAAAATTGAAGTCGAGAGACATTAGGGATTGTGTAAAGATCGCCAATTTAGCAAAGACTAAGGAGGACGT
>JAATVR010000516.1 GCA_014523665.1 Nitrososphaerales archaeon TH526 | reverse complement strand
TGCTCTATTTAAGGTAATCAAAAATTACTCTGCTGTATCGACTTTTGGTATGTCCGTTATGTGCTGTTTGATTTACACAAATGCTAAATGTCGACGTGCACAAAGATGAGATATGATAAAAAATATTGAAATGGATGAAAAAGTACCTCTCAGCACACAGTTGCAACATAATGTCAATGGTGGAGTCGTTCTTATCATTACGTACACTGTCAATCCCGAGGATGAAGATAAGTTCATAAAGACCTGGACTTCCGCAGCAGAAATCACAAAGAAAACTTCGGCAATCATATCATCACAGCTCCATAAGGGGACCGCTGGTAGTCGTGTCTTGGTGTCATACCATGTTTTTGATTCCACTGAGGCAGCCAGCCAAACTTTCGGAGTATCCTCCTAATGTGGTGGGATCTACTCACGTTTTCAAGAAAGTTGCAGTACCTGGAATTTGTGTGGGCTGAATCATTAAGGATTGTAATATGTCAAAGCTCGTTGAAACAGACGAACAAGGAACATTTTCGAAACAATTAGATGGAGATATCAGCGGCCCGGTGATCCTCATCAACAAATTCACAGTTGACCCTGAGGATGTCAATAAATTTCAGAAGGCTTGGGCAAACGATGCCGAGTATTTTAAGCGTCAACCCGGATTCATTTCTGCACAGCTTCATCGAGGAATCGGAGGAAGCGGTGTATTCGTCAACTATGCAGTATGGGAGTCTAATGCGCAGCTCAAGAAGGCTCTCAATAACGTTGACTTGAAAGCCCTCCTTAAGGATTATCCTCCTACAACGGAAGTATCGCCTCACCTCTTTAAGAAAGTTGCAGTACCTGGGATCTGCTTAGACTGACTTACATCAGTGAGGTACCACGATTGTTTAAATTTTCTTGTTAAACGGCTTTAGTGAGTAAGAGCTATGGTAACCATAATAGCCATAATTCACCTCATCATCAGTCTTTCGTGTATATTTTAATTTCTACCATTGGAAGTCAGTTTAAAGTTTATTATTATTCGAACCTTCTACTGGTGCCATCATCATGAAAGTCACAGTGATAACTTCTATAGATTTTTTCTACATAATTTTTGGTGCAATAAAGATACCTTCAAATCATATCGTAAATCTGTTCTTAATGTTATTAGACTTTAAGTATTATATAACCCTCGTCCAGAAAAATGAAGTCCAAATCAATTCGAACATTGGCTGTCATACTAGTACTGAGTGCATTAGTACCTGGGTTCTCTATGATTTCACAGTCGGCTTTAGCAGGAGTTGATAATGATGACGACATATGCTTTCTTCCAGAAGGCTGTGATGATGATAATGACGACATATGCTTTCTTCCAGAAGGCTGTGATGATGATAATGACGACATATGCTTTCTTACAGAAGGCTGTGATGACAACAGTAACCATGACGACGATGTAAGCGGTGCAGCTGCAGCGGCAGCAGCATCTGATGATGGAGTAGCAGCAGCGGCAGCAGCAGGTGATAACCACGATGACAACGGCGATAACGGTGCAACAGCAGCAGCGACAACAACTAGCGAATGATCACTATAATTTGAGGATACAACCTCAACACCTCTTTTTTTAATCATATTCACTCTTTAGCGGAAATAGACGATATCTATAAACATGCAGAGGCCTTGACATTTATGAAAAAGAAAAAGTAGTGCATTTAGATCTGGTGGATCAAGATACTCTATTTTCAGTATTCTTTTCTATAAATTGAGACTATTAAAGAACAGTTTCATGATAGATGTATTTGATGTCTTGACACTAATCAATCAGGGCGAATTGGCGAAAAAAATTTTAGACCTGTCCTTGTGCTCTTTTTTTCATATATTCATCCATTCGCTTAGAAAGTTCTTCTTTAGACAAATCTTCTATGTGTGTTGCGATATACCAATGATTTCCAAACTGATCCTTAATGTTTGCACTTCGATCACCGTAGAATTGGTCAGTTGGCTGCATGATAGATGTGGCTCCAGCTTCCAGAGCACGTTTATAAGTTGTATCGCAATCTTGTACATACAAGTAAATCCCAGTTGACATAGGTTTGTTTTCGCCACCTTGTGCTTCAGATAGCATGATTACGGAATCACCAATCTTAATTTCAGCATGGCCTATCGCACCACCAGGCATAGACATGCGAAAAGTTTCCTTTGCATCAAACGCACTTTTGAGAAAGTCGATTAGCTTTTCTGCGCCTTGCACAAGTAGGTAAGGTGTAACCGTATGATAGCCATCTGGAATCGATTTAACAGAAGTCATTGTATATTATTTTCGGATCTATGATTCTTATGGGTTACTGTCAACCACTTAACTTTTCCTTCAATTACTTGACTCGAATAACACCTTTTATGGATGATATGTATTCAGTTTATCTCCTTCCATGTTTTGAAGAATTTCTCGTACTCAGGAGATGCAGCTTTAACAAGTCCCAATTGCAGCATAAACTTAAGATCGTCTCTTATTGCTCTGTGCTCAATTATTTTTCCGTCCTTACCAATTGTGTGAATATGTACTGCTTCATAAGAGATTTTCTTTCCTGTAGGAGGAATAAAGAAAAAGCTCCCCGTATGTGTACCCGTTACAATTCCGATAAACACTACCTTATCGTCTTGAGAAATAATATCTTGTTCTTCATAATGAAGATCGGAAAATGCGCTACGCAAATTCTTGATCGTATCTACGAATTCCTCCGGTCCTTTAAGTTGCGACCTGTATGAATCTTTAGCTTTTTGGGATTCTCTATTAAGATATTCTGAACTTACAAATTCATGAACGTTACTTGTATCTCCCGTATTAAAAGCTTCTATAGCTCGTCTAACAGTTTTTATATTTTCCTGGGATGACATAGTTAGGTTAAAACATTCTAGTATGTAACTTTTTCTTGCCCACTGAGTATTATGGATCATTCCCAATGATACGTCCGTCATCAACAGAAATTACTCTAGTAAACACTCCCAAAAGTATTTCTATGAATTTCTGTCCAACCTCTAAGTTTATTTTGTTTATATCATTCTGATTAATTTTATTTTAAGCCGCAATAAGAATTGCTTGTCAAGTTCCATAGTAATTGTCCCACTTCTATATTAGATTAGAATTGGACTGTTTCTATATTAGATATAGAAAGGGGAAGGATCGCAAGCCAATCGAAGGTGACAAGAAAAAATTAAGCTACTTCTTGTGGAGGAACGAGAAGCAATTAAACCCATTACTATGTGAGTTGCTCTTCTAGTTTTGAACACAATGAAAGTGAAAATAACTATGTCTTACGATCTACCGATCATATTTATTTTGTAATTTGTAATTCTTGTTTTTGGTGCACATCTTACTTCAGTATCGATGATTTAGAGTCTCTATCTGGATCATCATCGCATGTTCTCGCTTGAAACTACAATTTGCATAAGAGTGAGCGAGCGTCTATGAATGTAAACGGCTAGGATTGATCTACTATTAAGTCTCATATTTTCAGGTACTGGTTTTTCAGTGCAGCCTAATGTGTCGAATTGCTGACTCTTGTTGCATCGATGATTAGATCAGCTATCTCATCTGGATGTGATATAAGTGATGCGTGACTAGAGTTTAGTGATATAGTAGTAGCATTCATTCTTTCTGCATAGCTCCGCTGTATATCAGGTGGAATAAGACGGTCGTTCTCAGAGATCTGATACCATGTAGGAATGTGTTTCCATGCAGGAGGCCCAGATTTTTCCATACCAATAGATTGATTAAATGGTTTTTGCACCGCAGCCAAGATATCAGTTTCGGCCGGATCAACATCCTGAGCAACCAATTCGTGGAATTTGTCGGGTTTAAAGTACAAAAATCCTGCACTATCAAGAACAGTGCTTTCAGAGAACGTTTCCAGTAGCTGTTGTGAAACTACTTCTGGAAGTTGTTCGAAGAAATCATTACCTGTTTCACCTGCATCAGGAGCAAGAGCGGCAAGATAAACAAGCCCTGTGACATTGGAATTATTGTAACCTGCATTTGTAATTACTTCTCCACCATATGAATGTCCGACAAGAATTGCAGGTCCTCCAAATAGCTCTATTGCACGCTCTACAGTAGTGATATCGTCTCCCAAAGAATGAAGAGGAAGCTGTACAGCTATAACTTTATGACCTGCATTAGTTAGAATGGGTATTAGTTTACTCCATATGGAACCATCGCTAACTGCTCCGTGGACTAAAACAATTCTCGTGGTATTTCCTGGCATCGAGTCCAATGAGTTGGATGTTATCGAAGTCTCGTTCTGTGGACTAGCAAATCCTGTATATTTAATAGGAGCAAAACTCGTAATAAGCAGAACGCCAAAGCATACCAAGACCACAGATTCTGTCTGTTTTAAAACATATGTCATATCGTAAATAACTAACACATATTTATAAAGATAGACAGACTGGAGATAAGTATTCTATTTTTTTAACCAAATTCAGTGCGATAATCATTAATAATAGAATATCTAGAAATTGTTTAAATGGCAACTGTAAATACAAAGTACGTGATGTTGGCAAT
>JAATVR010000515.1 GCA_014523665.1 Nitrososphaerales archaeon TH526 | reverse complement strand
CAATGTAACTTCCTCAACGGCTGTAAGAGCAAAATTTGCATATCAATGTCCTTTTCCAAATGAAAGAGCATCAGAGGATTTTCATACCTGGATGAGGATGTCTGCATTGGGGGCTGACTTCAAATATACCTCTTTGATTCCCACGAAATACAGGATACTGAGCTTCACGAAGTATCAAGCGTCAAGAACTAGAATTGGTCCTTCCACCTTTAACAAAATAAAAACAAGAGTAGATTGTGATGGGTTCTCAAAGTCCATAGAGATTGCTCTTGTCAGAAATGTCATCAGGCCTGAAGAGATACCGATGCTAAAAGCAAGATTCTACAATAGACTAGCTAAATCCATGATACGAGAAAAAGAAAAAGAATTAGCTTTTGAGCTATTAAATAGGGCTAGGCAACTGGAAGATGAGAGTTCAGTTTACATTAACAGATACAATTAATGATTTACATTCGAAATATCTCTTCGAGTAATCTTTCTTTGGACTTATTATTATGCGGTTTAATACGAAGAATGTGATCACAACAAGGACACCTCATACCAACCTTACGAATTAGGAACTAATCCTAGCAGAGGATCTGTCTACAACAAGATAGCGGTGCCAGGTTTACACCTTTAATTACATAACTCGTTACCTTTTGAAATGTAATTTATATACTTGTTACCCCTCTGCTAGTAGTATTATTTGTACTTTATCATATACTAATATGGGTATATTATTTCGCAGTGATCTCTATTGAAAAAATATATTGTAATTGTCTACCAATTTTTATAAGGATGATATGCTGCATTAAAATACTCTCTTTCTCGAAAGTTAAAGTGTGTATGGGATGGTTCAATTGTTAATATTTATATCTTATGTAGAACTGAGATCTAATGATGTTATCACCAAGATTTACCAGTAGAAAGGCTCTAGCACAGCTAGGGTGTTGTGCAATATTTATGTCAGCAATCGCGTCATTTGCAGTCATAGGTCCATCTCAAACTTTCGCACAGGGTTCAAATGCTACAAATGCCACTGGGGCTAGTGGAGCTCAAGGGGGTCAAGTTACCGTAGCGATGCCTGCGGGTTCTGCAGTAAAGACCAGTGGAGGGGGTTACGATCCAGATACAGTGACCGTATCTCCAGGTAGCACAATAATTTGGGACAATAATGACAATGCACTTCATACTGCAACTTCTGGAAATCCCGACACAACAACTCCAGATGGGAAATTCGATTCAGGCTACGTTGCTGCAAATCAGAAGAGTAAACCAGTAACAATGCCAACTGAACCAGGAGAATATACCTACTTCTGCACACTTCATCCATTCTTGGTAGGTACAGTCGTGGTTCAATAACAACCTCATCATCTTTTTTAAATTTAGTCATTTTATAATATTTAGTAAAGGGCTTGATAGCGTACCATCTTTTTTCTTAGTTTCAGTTGTACCCTCTTTAAATAATAAAATGGGTACTTGTGGTTGTTGTGCTTGTATCGAAGACATATCTCCTATATCTCCCCGTTACTAACGTTCTTACGATTCATTCATTGCTCTTTGTACATCTTCCTGGATACTGCAAACTTGACAGCACGGAACAGTATTATCTTCCGGATTATCAGAAATATACCAAAGATTTGGGGTCGACCATTATGATACCGTCTGGCACCCTGCCTTTTGCATTAGTGTACTTCATGAGGAAAGTCTTTACATTTTATCATATACCGCATTAATACTGCGAAGCCAAGGCTGCAAGCGATCCAACCCAACCCAACCCAACCATTAAGGTAGTGTGCGACCTAAATTGTACCCTTAGGGATATCTCATGGTCGCAATATACCTTATCCTGATAAACCATAATAAAGAATGTTAAGCGAGATTTACTGTCTGGTAGTAGACTGCACAAGAATCTTGCCTGCGCCTTAGGTAGGCGGCCATTGTTCTTGTCTCAGCATCTAGTGATCGTCTACCTATTTCTAAAAGGATTTTATAATGTTCACAATACTCTGGTGGCAGTTTGGACGTCTAATCATTCATAATGTCCGCGCTGTCAATCGTTAAAGGGCAGGCGACCGATGTATCCGATATTACTTATTGGTCGTACTACCTTTTTTTAGAATTTGTAGTCCAAATACTTATTGCGCCAACGGCGGCCGTACCTTCATAACGTAGTTCAACAGGGGAATAGGCCCCCAGCCTGGCCATTCAAGGTAAACCTATCTTTTGATTTTTATTTGGTAAACATACCACCATCTCAACTTGTTGGCCATTGAATTGGTATAATCTAAAACCGTGCCTTATCAAAGTGAGAATCATGGTTGCCTGCTAGTTTGGATTTCAGGCAAAAACAGCGGATAATGGTAAATATGATAATAAAATGATGATATGAAGCAAGAAAATAGTACAAGGATTAAAATGATAGTTGACGCGACGAAATATGATCATAACAGTCATCGATTCTAATATGGTGTCATAAACTTGAATCGATATCATTTCGGCGCTCTTGGGATATTCAATAGTACTTTACATATGATAACTGATCTTTTATGTATCTTTAAGTAGTTTATTAGATTACCATTAGCAAAATAAAAGTCAAAGAAGTATCGGGGTAGCATCTCATACAAACAGATAATTTAACAGCCTATATTGCCTGTATTGAAATAAACAAATGGGAGATAGATAAAAAGATCTGTTCTAAAGTATCTTTTTTAAGTTTAGATTAGAACTATTGAATATGATATTATGTTAAAGCTGGAATAGATGCTGCAGCGTAATAAGTTCACTTTTTCTAAATTAGGCTTTACTTATATATGGTGGTATAGAGATCCATCTAGCTAGCGCTTTTGATTAGTATAGTATTCTCAGTTATTTTGTAATGAAAAGGTTTGTTAAATCTGTGTATCACAATTCTAAACACTTCTTTGATAAGATAGGAGTATTTGTACCCCATGTCATGTCTAATCACAATTTTATGTTCGTATTCACTCTGTTCGAATCTGTTGGGTGTCCTAGTGATCCTTAACCACATATTGATGATATCCCAGAATGAAGAGAAGTTGAATTCTCCTCGTAATAGTAAACTCATATCTTGTAAATCATTTATCATAGATTGTGCAAATTCAGATAGCTCTTGTTCTGTAAGATGATCGATGGCTTT
>JAATVR010000514.1 GCA_014523665.1 Nitrososphaerales archaeon TH526 | reverse complement strand
GGTGCTCAAAAGTATGTTTCGATTAAATCGTTCAGGATTTTTGACGAGTTGTTGAGTCATGTTGTCCACATAATACTCTTCTACCTCCACATCGTGGAACTGATGACTGATTTTTTCAACAGAGTTCCAGAATATTCCGTCGGTTTCCTTCAATATGTTCCGTTTCGTCACTGCTACTAACTTGCGATAATCTCGTTCTTTCGCAAGCTCAAAAGCCTTAAGGGCCACTCGTTCACAACCCTTCCGTGTTGTTTTCCTTATTGCAATTGCAGAATCTTCACTAGTTCTAAATTCTATCCCTGCATAGAGCCCTTCGGTAGCCTCTCTAACACAAAGGAAGTCAAGCTTTCGCTCCATCTGCTGATACGTCTTGATCGGCCTTACATTCGCATAGAGTTCGAATCTTTGTCTTATGCTAACTGCTACGCTGCGAGGAGCTTCCGGATTTGGAACTGTCGTGGTCGGGCCTTTGAAGCATGCGTCACTTTGTTTGAGGAGCTTCCATACCTCATCCGAGATATATGAATTACCACCGGCTTTCATCCACCATTCAGAACCTGCGTCGCAGATCACAAACTCAACCTGGGAATTACATGATTTCAATACTTTCAGGACAGCTTCGACGAGCTCTGGGCCTGTTCCATCACCTTTTATCACAGTAGCTGTCTTGCGTGTCAATGAGAATAGTTCAGAAGGAATTCTTCCAGTATTATATTTATTTTGAATTTAATTCGATTCGGGTTACCATATTGTCTCTAAACGGCGGCACGTCACTAGCATTCTTGACACTTGTAAATTCATTTTTTTCTGAATAGTACGAATAAGAAATGTCATAATCACTAAGATTGAGATGCTGTTCCGAGAACGATCCTGTCGAATTATCCATAATTGGGATGGTCGCATTGTCTGGAGAATAAATTTTCATAAAATCACCCAATGAGAGCCTTATTGGTCTCACATACTCAATATGAAGTACGTCGCCTTGAGAGTCAGTGTGGATGGTTCTGAGACACTCCTTACCATCTAAGGTATCATTACCGACCCCAGCAGGAAGTAATTTTGGTTCCCCATTCACTGATACTTGTACTATAGGATGAATGCTGAACGAGTCTACGTTATGCCCCTTTAGACAGACTTTTAAAGGAGTTGGAGGAGGTGCAAAATGGGGAATTATCACCAGTGTCACAAGCAGAGACACTCCCATGGCCGCAGGCGGTATGAGTAATTCTTTTTTACCTAGCCTTTTTTTTGGTTTCTCCTCTTTTACCTTCCGTTTAGGCATTTCACGATTTCACGTGGAGTGTGCTACGACCTGTTATTAGTGCGTTTCCAGCAATCCCAAGGTATCACAGATTTAGCTGGAAAGTCCACTGGGTAATCCTAAACAGGTCCAATCTTGACATTGATCTTTTATTGCAGTGATTCACGTAGCTATCAAGCCAATTGGCAAGGTAAAGCTTGATAAATTCTTTGTTTTGATCTAAATCTACAGTCGATCGTGCCTTTTAGAATGAGTGAGTTTATTTCAAGAGCATAAGCTCTGAAAAATCAATAATAGGCGATCATACTGTACCATATCATTGTTAGCAAATTCCACCCGCCTGACTGTAAGGGGTGTTTCTCATATCAAGGTCTAGTTTCTTCAGAGTTGTGTTATCGATTGCATCGATAGAATTTAATCTTCATGAATAAATCGTTCAAACATTGAACCACAATTGAAATGGGAACATTTGTGTGGACCGGATATTTTTGAACATGGCAATGTCATTTTTGAATCGGTCTGCTTTGATGGGAATGAGAATTCGAGCCTCAAATTTAGCTACTTGGGAAATGACTAGATTGACATAGCCCATCACTACGCCGCACAGGTTTTTGAACAATGCGTACGGTCTTAATTTATATATAAGCAAAAGTTGCTCTTCAAGAGTAATTGGCAGAAAAAAGGGGGAACAAATCAAAACAATTTGGTAAGAAGAAAATAGTCATCTTTGTAGTTCTTGCCATCATCGCAATCGTAGGGTTTTCATTGGTATATTCCTCCAGTATTACTTCAGGTCCATCCCAAAAGGGTAATGATGATGTCTCTGAGCTCGTTTCAGGTTCTAGAGCAGACGCAGTAGAAAAGTTCAATACCCAATTCTGTGGACTAAATTCACATCCCAATTCGAGCTCCCTTGTTATCGAATATCCTCTTCCAGCTCTTTGCGAGATGCCCTTAGCCATCGGTGTAGATTCTCAGGACCAAAATATTTGGTACGTTTCTACAAAGAATGGTACGTTGGGAAGGTACGATCTAGGTAACAACACATTTGAAGAAGAGTATAAAATTCCAAGCTGGCCTGCTAGGGAAAACCCGACAATGTCCTCACAGGTTTGGGATCTTGACATTGACAATAAGGGAGATATCTGGTTTACCGACGAAACACAGAATGCTTTGTGGAGATTTTCGAATGACACAAGATCCTTTGAAATGTTTACGGTCCCAGAGAAACCCGAGGCCTTCGGAACAACGTATCCGGTTTCGATGGAGATAGATGATAATGGTAGCAATATTTACTTTGTTGGAATAAGATCTCCGTCCATATGGATAGGTAACATTTCTCAAATGAGGAACGGTACAGCTGAAGGAATAGAACGCATAGGAATTCCGCTCGACTCATTTAAGGGAATAGACCCAGATCTTGTAAGCACAGGTTCAATTGTCTTGGATAAGGATAATGATAGACTGTATGTTTCTTTGCTTGCCTTCAATACGAAAGGAGAGATCTTGGGTTATGATCTTAAGAATAAAACCTTTACTTCTTATGAAATGCCGGATGATATCACCTCCCCAGTAGGATTAACACTTGATCTCAATGATAACTTATGGGTTACTGACCATGGGACTAGTATTTTTTATAGACTCGATCCTACTTCGGGAGACATCACGAAGTTTACAACCTCTACAGTCTCTCCAAGAACCTTAGGACAAAGCACGACTGTAAATGCAGCCTATACGTTACCATATTGGATAAAGACAGGCGAAAACGGTACAATATGGTTCAACCAACATACAGGAAACAAGATATCAAGCTTTAATCCTAATAATTTGACACTCACGGAATATTGGATTCCTTCCCAAAACAAGCTTTGGGGACCATGTCGAGACAGTGTCAATCAATGTGGAATAAGTAATGCTTTGCAATTTGACGTGGACAATCACAACGAAGTATGGTTTTCAGAATGGTCTGAAAATAAACTTGGCAGGGTGCTGACTGAGAGAGTTTTACCTATATCTATCTCTGTTTTACCTAACAACATTACTCTGCAAAGAGGAGGGAATGAGGAGATTAGAATAAACGTTACTTCGAACACGAATACTAATTTGACTGCAGACATGTTGGCAGCTGGTTCCTTTACCACGACAGGTAATCTGGGCAATCTCTCAGGATTATTTAGCGAGAACTCGGTTAGATTAGATCCAGGACAAACCAAGCAGATAAGCCTTATAATAACGCCAACGCAAGAATTGGAATCAGGTAATTATACGCTCATGGTAGGAGCAGAGACAAGTGATGTGTCAGTTCTCCGAGCAGTTCAAATAAGGATGCAATAAGGGATTGAAGAACCGACTATCCTTAATCTGTTGGGCTTTTGATTCAAATCGTTAATCTGCCTAGTAAAATCTGAAACGTCTTGTCGCTGGGGTGATTGTGGATTAACGAACGAAGAGCCCAACCATGGCAGATAAAGTCATTAAAAAACTAGCTGAACGTGCTGTATCAAGCACGACTGCGCAGATAATTCATCGTGAATTAAAGAAACATCCGTTAGACGATGCCTAACAATACTTGGAGTCTGCCTGATAGAGTTTCGGAAGCTATTCACGTGGTCAGTCCCTCAAGCAACGCACGCTCAGCGCTGACTCGGAATTCTTCAAATTACTGATTGCTATCTAATCTTCTTCCTTTGGTTCGCTTTGACGAAGCTGAGTCACCTTCGTATCCGTCAAACAACCAAGTTTACCTGCAGCTATCTTTAAGGCCTGTTTGGCAAGTTGAAGATTTTCAGCGCTCACATATGCCTCGTAAATGGTGTCTCCGGGCTTGACCCTAGCAGCCAGACCTGTTGCTTTACCAAAGGCTCGCCTCATCCCCTCCTGCAATCGATCAGCACCTGCAGTCGCAATCATCTTATTTTCACGCAAAATGACGTGAGGATATACCTTAATACTTGAGAAGAAACTCGTCTCACCCGCAGAGGCCAAGGTCTTATTTGCGCCAAGTCTAGCCGCCTCCAATGCATTATGCCTGATCTGACGCCTTTCTTCTACTACGAGTTCGATCTTGTAATCATAATCATCTCTAAATTCCCCTGACGAGAACCTAGCGATCTTCAATTGAGGCTTTCCTCTGATGTATTCCTTTCTTACGTATGGCATCCCACGAATTTCTCTATAATTACTACCCTTCAACAAAATGCACCTATTTTTTAATGCTTAAATGTGGACTGGCTCCGATTTATTCGTTATGTCAGCCGATATTGAGGGTTCAGACCTCGATATATCATATTTGATTGAAGCAACCATGCCAGCTGGAGAGACCAAGATCATGGTAAATGAAACGAGATGCCAAGATCAGCTGAGATCAAAGGGGTTCGGCGAAAATCAGGATTCGCAGTTCATCCTTAGCTATTGTGAGGCGCTCTTTTTATCGTTTACAAACAGGTTGGTAATAAAAAACAATGAAGACGACACTATCGGTTTTGAGCAGCTGATAAAAAAGATGCTAAAGCACGATCATGGTATACTTACAAGATTTCTAGTGTACCGAGACCTACGTAGTCGTGGCTATGTCGTGAAGGACGGATTTGGCTTTGGTATTGATTTCAGGGTGTATGAAAGGGGAGAGCATCAGAAAAAGCCTTCAAAATATTTGGTGTATGCGCTAAACGAAGGGATCAACATGAAGATAGAAGAACTTTACGACTTGATCGATCAGACTGCCAGAATGGGAAAGAATTCTGTCCTAGCGGTCATCGAGCGAAGGGGGGAAGTAATCTATTATAAAGCCTCGAAGTTTCTGCTGAAGGACAACCGATTTCGCAAAGAAAGGGAAATAAACTCGGAGCTCCCTAATCGATTAGAATAGAGACAAGGATCATTATTTAAATCAAAGTAGTACGATTGTGTGGTATAGAGATGGGATTCAAAGAGGTCTTCTGCCACGATTGCAATACGATTTTAGCTCGCTACAATGCTGACTATTTCTCAGATCTTAAGGTTACTGAACTAACGCGATTACATCACAACAGTCACATAAGAAGCGGCCATTCGGTTACAACCAGACTTACCGGCGATAAGGTCTACTAAGAGAACTTCTCACTCTCTGTGTCGAATGAATAAATAAATACAATTCTAATAGGATCCGCATTTGCAGTGTTACACATCAGGGCATGCAAGGAGAATTGAATATTTCCCGTTTTAAAATAAGCTTGATGATTGAGAAATCGACTTGGATGTGTGAATTGGATGGATAGTACCTCATATGCGATGATTTTTGATTAGCCGGAGTTATCAGTAAGAGATAAGTTGGATTGAGTATTTGTGCCACATTAATAGGTCCTCGTAAAATCAGACTTAAATTTTGGGAATCCGTAGTTAAATGTCGAAATGACGATGTTCTTATTTCATATTTTTAATCTGGGGATGGAGAGTGCTCCAGGGTAAATGGATCGGCAAATTATTATCCATCATCGAGCCGGTGTTTAGAACACCGCCTCCATCGAGAACCATTAAATAGAGTTGGGGCTGATCCGAATGGTATTGAAAAGAGTGTGTGAGAGCTGTTTCTATACGGGTGACGATTATGAATACCTGCAAGCTGGCGATTTTTGTACAGAATGCATAAGTGTACATTCCATGTGTCCGCGATGTAATGCAGCATATCATAGCGCATTAATAACTGATGATACCTTTATCATTGAAATATAGCATATGATGAACACCAATCTGCATTTAGTGCGTCAATAATGTAGATACCTTTTGAATTACCTGCTCAACTTGATTATACTTATAAAGGATTATCTTTTGATCTAATCCCGCTAATCGTACCGGATGATGAAGAGCAAGATAGTCCCCCTATTATTCTGGCAAATCTGTGTCAGAAAAGATGAAGAGAATGACCGGACTTCTGAATCCTGAAGAGACATCCATATTTAATGCTCCGGCCGGGATTTGTTCCGTTGCGGCAATGACCGCAATGCGATTGAACCCGGGATCTCCGCCTTGAGAGGGCGAAATGCTTAACCGGACTACACCACCGGAGCTCAACACATTGCATCCTATTCATCATATAAAAATTGCGTTTAATGCTACGTGATTTGTGCCCCAGATATGAGGTCCTTGAAACTTGTTCGGAGGATGCAACTCTAATGGATTGCATTATATTTGGTAGACCCTTGGTGAACCTAACCCATTGGGAGACATTCACATTCCACCGGCCATTTCTAATTACGTCATTGAAGTCTTAAAATCGCCAGCCTTACTCATTGGCTGCAGAGCGAGCGGATTACGGCTGTCAAAGCCCTGCTGTGAATATGACATAATAGTCTTATCGGATAGTAATCGCTCCCACGAGGTGATGAGATTTGGTTCTCATTGGACTGAAATTGTGCACGTTCCACCGGGATCCAAGGTACTGAAACTAGTACCCGATAGCATTGAAGAAATCGTGCTAAGTGATACGGATGACTTCGAGCTATCTTCAATAAAAAAAAATTCTGACATGAATAACAGAAGTCGGACCATCAGCAGAACGGCAATTGCTAGAAAGCAACTCATCTCATGTTTAATGAGATATACCGAAATCGAGAAAATGTCTCAGAAATCACCCATAATTTCGTCGATGCTTCTGAAGATTTCCGCTTACGAAATTATGCAGAGTCTTGTTTTTTTTTCTGGGCTACCTGGATCGCCGCTGCATCAACTGGATTTAATTAGAAAAACACTGGAGCCAAATCAGTTCGAGTCTGAGAGCATCTCATTGGCACTAGAAATTATTGGGGTAGAGAGAGCAACAGCTTCAGTACTGAGACGATCGGTTCCTTCATACTCTCGACTAGCTGAGAAGCGGTACGACAGACCGTTAATTGAAGCCAAAATCAAATATCTCTATGAATCGGGCATGTTGACAGACTGTTACTACTATACAGGGAAAATGTGTTCAGACATTCTCAAGTCAGTAGACGGTACTTTTTGGCGCACATATGGAAAGCTCATACAAATTGGGATGGACCTAAGCTTGGATGTTGAGCATATCCAAAGATGGAATTCACAGCTTAGCATAGCCGCCAAGCGGCTACTTCGCTCTCACCGAACGGTTATTGCTGGTTGAGTTATTTCAACTCTCTTACTTCTATCACGCAATTTTGCCTTATATTTGAGATTTCTTGGTTTAGTTCTTAACCTATAACCACAACAAGGACACCATAATCCTTCCCACTTTATGAAAATTTCGCAAATCTGGCAACGCCTTTGACCACTGACGTACCTGCCTGAACCGACAGGCTTTTGTGCCCTATGCCTTATACAGATACCTTTACACGTCATCGTTTGACCTGTATGAAGGCCTTGTCCTACTATTTAAACATGAGTAACTATATTAAATGATCTATTAATAACAACAACCTGACAAATAAAAAAGAAATAAAAAGAAATGACGTGTGCCTTAGTTGATTGAAACGCTCTTGGCTTCAAATGCTTCATTCATTTGGAGGTACTCGTCGACTTTCATCTTGAGATCTTCTGGCTCGGTATCCTCCATTCCCGATAAGCCAGCTTTAAATGAGATCTTGTTACCCGAGACATTGACATCCTCAATCTCCATATCCGCATAGACATTTGTAAGTTCAGTAACCCATTCCTTGGCTTCGTTTTCATTAACGCCACCTGTTTCTATGTTTACGGTTAGCATCTTGGTCATTCAAAATCACCTAAACCAAATTCATTCCGGCTATTAATAAAGTTGACGTATGGTTATCCGACCAGCGTACCCTTGAAGCATTTTCATCTTTTTGTATTTTGAATTTGCTGGGGTAGAATTGACTATCATATGCAAAGCAATGAGAAAATAGCAAAATTTTGATTGTGACAGAATCGCCTAAGTAAGACATGGTCGCAATAGCACGTTCTTATATGCTTAATGCCATGCTAGAATGAAAGATTTACTTCAAACAGTCTTGAAACAGATGCGTAGGAGAGAGTTAGATGTACTGAATTATTCCATGTTCCACATTTTGGTTAGTTCTTTATTGAATTTAGTTGCTTGCTCATCTGTGAGGGGGTCACCACAATTCTTGTGCGTTGGGACCACTTGCATTCCCCATAGCTTGAACTCTACCTCATAGAATTGGATATTGGGGCAGTTACACATACATCATTAGTGAGGGCACACCGGTCATATTTATGTTAGCTGACGAATCTGAATTTGAGGACGGCGTTTGTTATTGAAACATTTATCAATTCCTTTTTGAACATAACAGTTAATGAAAAACTACTTGACAAAGACCTCAAGGATCTTCCGAGCCAACCTGGAAGTATGTTTTCTTCTTACTATTCTGGGATCGAGCATTTTCTTATTAAATGCAATAGGCCCCAGCCGCGCTTCTGCCCAGGGCGATAATTGGTATGTGGGAAAGGGTGCAAAGCCCGACACTTATTATACCTATCAGGTTCAGAATTTTGACACTAATCAAGGCAGGCCATTTCTGATGACGATCTGCTTGAAGGACTTTGATGAGGCTAACAAATATTGGAACGCTCCAGTATTTGTTGTCGATCAAGGACAAGTATACAACGGTACTTTCCACCTAAGTGATTTGGATATGACCGCATTAGGTTCATCTGTTGTTTCTCCTGATCTGGTCAAATATAGAGCAGCATACTCTAACTCGCTAGCCTGGCTAGCCTCCTACGTTCCCAAACCTGGGCAATCTCTGAGTGCTCCCAATTGGGGTAAAATAGCCGCGATAGGTGGCTCTGCCATATCTCCGGGTGGGGCAGCAAAGGTCACTACCCCAGCAGGGACATTCAACACAGTTGATGTTTCTTGGACGTATGGGCCCACAAACAATATCTGGGTCGATCCTAATTTGCCATTTCCTGTTAAGGCACAGACCTTTGCCGCGGTCACCTCAGGACACGCACCAGTGCAGTATCAGTTTGAACTCCAATCTACTGGTACTGGTGCGTGCCCTACTGCTCCCAAAGCAGTAGAGGAAACCCCGAAGTCAGGACTTGTATTGCAAACCGGTAGGGCTACGTACAGTATCAAGCTGATCTGGGAACCAGATCCAATTGTATCAGGAAAAGAGACAAAGTTAGGCTTAATTTTCAGCGATAGCTTCGGAAAGACCATTAGCGGAGTCTCGTACAATCTCGAAATAACTGCCAAGAATGGAACAATCGTAGACGAATTGGATAGACAAAGAGCAGATGAAGGTACTGGGTTGGTATCCTATACCTTTCCTTCTCCTGGGCCCTACGACATCAAAGTAACAATAAATGCTGTAGAGGGAGTGCCTACAGGGGAATTTGTGGAAAGCGCTACTTTCAGTGTAATAGCAACCTAATGAGGGAATTATAATTCCGTCTCCACAATCTTTTTTTAATTCTTTAATTTTAAGAACATCCGTTTTTGGAAATAGATAATGTCTCCAGTACGACGAGTTATCTTGCTCACATCCATTCTAGGAACGTTAGGGATTGTTGTAAGTTTGGTGATAGTAGCTGCTGGAGGAGGCTTTTCGGGTCCTGTTCCTTCACTCTTGAGTCCACCCTCTTCGAAGGACTTGTGGGTTGTTGGTGAAGGATTGCGAAATAATACGCTGATAAACTATACATTAACCTCAACTAGTCCTTCTGGGCTATCATTAATCAATTCAACAATCATGGTGCAATTCTTCCAACAAGGAAATGATTCTTGGAAGGCAAACTTTGACATAGTGAACGATTCACGCGATTTTACTGGAAGTATTCTTCTATCAAAGGAGTACTTGACTAATAGACAGATGCCACAGGGCAGCCTCGCCGATGTTTACAGGATTTTAGAATCTTCATTGTTTGATATTCGCAATTTCGCGATCGAACCTAAGTATTTGGTTCCAGGAGCTGTTTGGGACAACGTGGTTTCTGGGGCCCTGACGGCACCGATTAGAATAACGGGACAAGACACCCTCACAGTCAATGGAACAACAGTTGATTCTTATGTCTTGCAATATGATCTT
>JAATVR010000513.1 GCA_014523665.1 Nitrososphaerales archaeon TH526 | reverse complement strand
TCCCTGTCTTATCAAACCTATCGTGTATATTTAAATTGATACAAATTTAGGGCTTGAGCGCTTGAATTTAGTGGAACATTAGCAAATTAACTCATTGCTTCAAACGTCTTAATCATGAGTCGAAGGAAGGTAGTTTTTTACTTCCGGCATTATGTGAGGTGCGACATTCATGCCTTACCGGATTTAAGTAGACTGAGATTCAAGCGTGAATTTAACTTGACAGGAGTTTTCAGGCATACCACTAAAGGGGTTGACTACCCATTCTTTTCTGCGTGGAACCTATTTTGAATAATTATGGAGTGACATACAGGTTCAATTGCTCTCTAGCGAGACTGCAGAGAAACACTCTTTAGTTTTATGCTTATAAATGAACCGATACACTGAAGAATCAATAATGGTAAAGTAATCGTCTAATCTAAATCCTAAATAGTGAAATCAGCAATTTTGGGACATCCAGGTTTCCTGTAATCCCAGAATAAACGAAACCAAGTGTCTCCTGATAGGTCATCCTGATCACCGATTGTCACTTCAATTAATTGGCTAGACGTTGCGTCAAATTAAATCTTCAAATATGGATCTCTTTCCTGTAAAACAGGGAAAATTATGTCCAAAACATTCTGCAAGTGTTCTTTGTCTATGGAACAGCAAATTTCAAAGACTTTCCCCCTCCGTGTAATTGAATGATCAGAGGGATACCTTCGAATAATTCTATACTTTAGAATGGGAAATTAGTTCCCTTTCCTTGGGGTATTTTCTCTTAAACTTTTCAGGGAGCGATTTATGGATGTACCGCGGACTGATCTCTCCCTTCTTTATATTTTCTGCGAGAAGGTGCTTGATAGTAGTACTTATTCTTCTTGTTTCACATTTCCTGTTAGTTTCGAGCCTGTTGGCGAGCTGTAAAATGAGTGTTCTCACAGGTTGGAATCCTTGATGGTGCTCGGCGAGGAGCTCTTTGAGTTGACAGAGAATCTCCTCCATTCCTAGATCATCAATCACCGATCCGGCATGATCAATGGTATTCGAGAGCTGCGCCATATAATAAAACAATAACAATTTTACTATAGAAAGTTATAGGCGATTGTTAAGGCCGAGTTATACATTTGACTCAGCCGAAGTTGTTAACTAGGTAATGAAGAATAAGAATTGGCAAGTTAACACAATTTGGGGTTGAGCTTTTTCCGATTTCTACCGTAATGATACCTGAATGTAAAGGCAGGCCATCTCAGGTATTTCAGTTTGCAGATGGTTCGAAGTTGGTCGAAAAATTAGGATATCAAAGTATCATTATAGCCAAAAATAAAAATGAAGGGCGGTTAGGAAACTACTACCTTTCCAACCATCTGGGGATGCAATGTACAGTAGTAGTCGATTTCACCAGCCTGGTCAAATTTGAAGTCGAAGGTTGCTTTTGGAGATAATATGCCAGAGTCAAACACCTTGCCTGAATCTTCTGCACCTACTGCACCTGAAGTGGCAGTGTGAATCTGACTGTCTCCATTTGTCCAGGTTACTGATTCTCCGGCCTTCACCTCAGCAGGATTAGGAGAAAATGCCTTATCTCCCATAGTAGATGCATTAGGAACTATCGAAACACTCGCTCCCTGTGCATATACTGGGGCATTGCCCATTGAAAAACCGCCAGCCAGCACCAAGAATAGACTCAATACCACCGCTATTTTTATTGTAGACATTAGAGGTGCATCTAATGATATTGAATAAGAAGCTTGCGCTTTCGCCGTGCGCATGTTTAACTAGATTTCATAGGCTCCGTTTGTGCAAGCATATGTACTTCTGGGGACAGAGAGTGGAAATAGTCTATTCTGGATGGTTCTCTTTCCTCGAATAGCCACTCGCAAACCTATCCATTATCCCACACATGCATTTGGTGGTTTTAAGGAGCAGATCAGTTCTAGCGAATTCGTTGGGCGAATGCATCTTTGAATAAATAAACGTGCTACCAATGGAGATGCATGGCACATTCAGATTCTTTGAAAAGGTGTCCATCGGTCCTGTAGCAGGAGATGAAACGCTTATTTTTGCGCCTCCATATACCTCCTGTGCAGACTCACTTACCGTTTCGACAAATGGATCATTAACATCTGTTCGTGACGCAGCCTCTCCATGTAAGAATCGAACACTTAATGACCTTTCATCAAAACCATTGTCGACAAGATACTTCTTGAGCCGCTCAAATTGGACAGTAGGGTTCATTTCTGGTACGAGTCGGAAATCAATTTTTACGCTCGCTGTCGAGGGGATAATGGTCTTCGCACCTTCGCCTGTATACCCGGAGATCATACCAGCAATATTACAGGTAGGCATTGAAACCAACGCTCTCTGGATCTCGATGCCTTGAACATTGTTCAAGAATGAATGGATACCGTATTCAGTCTTAAATCGAATTTCATCGAAACTCTCTGTCTGCAAGAAAGTCTTTTCACTCTCAGTAAGATCTCTGACTTCTTTGTACCAATCGGTGATCAATATCTTACCTGAGCTATCAGTGAGTTTGTTCAAAGCGCGGACTAACTTCCATGCAGGATTTTCAATCAAGACTGCAAGGCTTGAATGAGCATCGCGGTTAGGCCCAGTAGAAATTAGCTCCACGAATAGTAGGCCTTTCATTCCAAGGGTTATTATCGGGATGTTTTGTTCATTGACGTAACCAAACTCCCAGATGACCCCGTCACATGCCAAATCGTCATGATAACTTGCTAAATACTCTTCTACATGAACACTGCCTATCTCCTCCTCTCCCTCTACTAGAAACTTGATGTTACACGGAACGTCACCAAAGATTTTAAGATAATATTCGACTGCCTTGATGCGAGTAATTAGCTCTCCTTTGTCATCGGATGACCCTCTACCGTAAATATAATCTCCTTCAACTACGCCTTCGTAAGGGTCATGTTCCCAAAGCTCAATGGGATCCTCTGGTTGTACGTCGTAATGGTTGTAGAACATTAGTGTTTTAGGAGGGCGGCTTGACTTTTTCTTCGCTTTCACTTCTCCATAGACAATAGGTGGTGCTCGATTGTTCTGGTCACCAGATTTGCCATCCTTGGGCAGGTTCAAAATCCTTGTATTAATGCCAGCTTTAATCATAATTCCTGCTACGACAGCAGCACATTGTTCCAAGCCTTGCTTTTTGGCTGAAACACTACGCTGTCTAATAAGTGATTGAAGATCAGCGATCAGGTCATCCTTTCTCGAGTCTATATATGAAAAAAGATCGCGTCTATCCAAGACACATTCAATTTTTAAAGTTATGAATTAATAGTTTGTGCCTTAAATAATTCTTCTTAAATCATAGTAAAGCTTACTTCAAGACTCTGCCTATTCACGAAAGGATTTATAACAATATGATCTAAGTACATATATTATGGGATTCGGACAATATATGGCTAAAGAATTGATGAGGGAACTGGGAAATAAGTCTAGGGAGTTCTATGAATTCGTGATGCCTGCTTTGGATATGTATGAAGACGGCTCAGACCTTGTCATTTTGATCGACCTTCCAGGATTTTCAAAGCAAGATATCTCGTTGAGAATACTAGATAATGTCCTTACCATAAGTGCAAAAAGGCAGAAGGACGAGTATACAAACACAGGCACCATCTACATCAGGCAGAGACCTCTATATATCAACAAGAAGGTTCCGTTACCTATCAGGGTTACAGAGGAGGATCAAGTATTGGGTTCTGCAACATATGTTGAGGGTGTCGTTACCTTGCGGATACCTATTCCCAGATACAATACAATCCCTATTTCGTAGACGTTGTAGCGACTAACGCTTCCTTCTTGCGATGGCAAGGGTTGCGATGAATGTTCCCGCTGAGGCTAAGAGCCCAGCTATTCCGATGAAGAAATTGTATTGAATAAATATTGCCGATCCAATAAATAATCCTGAACCGATTATGCTAACTGAAGTTAGCCATTGTCTTTTAGACGAGATCTCCTTTGTGCGAAGATCCGCCTCCATATATGATCTTAGAATTGGTCCTAAACCTATACTACTCTCGATCCCTTTTACAAGCCGCTTGAAATAGTCTCTAGTTTCCTCTACGTATGCGTCCCTTAGCAGTCCTTCTTCCGCCAGTATATCTGCCAACACCTTAACAAATTGGAATCTAACCTTATGATGGTGATATATCCCTTCAAGTATGGAGCTCATCCGCATATATAGCGCCAGATTCTTTGGGAGCCTGAATGGAAACTTGCTCATTGTCTTGTTTGTAAGGTCAACGAGTGCTTTTACTTCCATCCGGTCTACTTGTTGACCATGAAGCGACCTAATACTAAATTCCAATGCCTTTTCAACTATAAATCTATTTACTGAAGGTTCCAATGTTCCCAGATCAATTAATACATTCACCGCTCGCACAGGATCCTTCTCAATCAAGCCGAG
>JAATVR010000512.1 GCA_014523665.1 Nitrososphaerales archaeon TH526 | reverse complement strand
GCATATTCTACTTGGTAAAGCCTCCCATCAGGAGAGAAAACCGTTATAGCTCTATCATATCCCGCTGCTGCTGGTAACAATTCATTCTAATCTACTTAGATGAGTTCAATTTAAATTTACCTTGGGTCACTTATATATGATCACGAAAGACAAAATTGCATAATGAATCAAGAGAAGGTTACTTTCTTAGGTCATAGGAACATTCGGTGCCATCACAGTAAAACAATAGAGATTACGAGAGCAGAATCCTTAAGCGCGCGGGGAGATTGCATAGCTGGAGTTTCTGCAAGCAAAGCGTGTAATGATTTTGATAAGGAGTTCAAGGCAAAATTGTGCGAGACTGGAAGGAAAGTGAATCTTGAGATTAATGCTGCCGGGCTGACTTTTAGGATGTACGGTTTTACAGATCAGCGTTTAATATTGTCACATGACCACGACATTGTCATCAGAAAAAGTAACTATGTATGCTCTAGAACATTGTGTGTGCTTTGCAACAAAGCCTCTTCCGATATACCACGAGACTTGGTATTGAAGCTTCAAAACCCCACCACAGTAGCCGAACTAAAGATAATTATTGAATAGCAAGCGTGTGTGAAACATCAAATTGAATTTGTTATATTCTTTCGCCGGTAATTTTTTCGTAGACGTAGATGTATCGATCGCTCATTTGATTGATTAGGATTTCAGGTATTTTTGGGGGATTTGGGGATTCGCCTCTCGAGGCCAAGCGATGCAATTTTTCCTTAAATCCTATTTCAATCAACCAATCTCTTAATAGCTGTTTGTCGTAACTCCCTTGTGTTTGGCCAGGTTGGTAGTCTTTCTCGAGCCAAATTCTAGATTCATCCGGACCTATAGAGTCTGCGAGGGTGAGCTTACTACGTTCATCAAAACCAAATTCTAGTTTAACATCGGCAATTATGAAACCTGATTGTTTTGCGATAGAGAACATGGCGTCGTAGATCGCTAGTGATCTGTTTTCTATCTCTTTAAGAGTCCCACTATCTATGATACCCGAATCTAGAACCTTGTCTCGTTCAACTGGAACATCATGCTCTTCGGATTTAGTTGTTATCTCAAAGATTGGATTGGGTAATTTTGCTCCTTTCGTTAGAGCCAAATTCTTTCCGAACAGCGATTTGAAATCGCTGTCTAATGTATATCTCTCCAACATGGATCCATAATAGTATCCTCGAACGATGAACTCGTATGGAATCATTGATAGTTTCCTAACTTCAATTGCATTGTCTTGCCTCATCGCTATGAAATGGTTGGGAACCTTCAAGTTATTGAACCAGAAGTATGCAAACTTGCATAATACCTTGCCCTTATTCGGAATTCTTTGGTCAAATTTTATATCGAATGCCGAAACTCTGTCGCTAAATATCAATAACAAATTTCCACTCTCCAGTTCGAAAATATTTTTGACCTTACCCTCACGCAAAAGGCGCATAGTCTTGATCATCAGATGGAATTATTATTCCCATTTATACTTAATTCAGCTGCCTCAAACTCTCGAGAACTTAGGAGGTCATGGTGGGACTTGAACCCACGACCTAAGGTTTACAAAACCTTCGCTCTGGCCAAGCTGAGCTACATGACCAATACTTTAGTTGAACCTAGTCAATAGGTATTTAATAAGTTGTTCATCATGGTTAGCTGAAGTTGCCATCGAGTAGTTACTGTGTTGATTTCGGAGATCAGACATGAATAAAGGCAACACGGGTAAGAAAATATACTCAGTGCTGGTGTCGATATCAAATAAGAAGTTTCTCCCTGATCCTGAAGGAGAAACGATCTTCAGAGATCTAATCCTAAAGGGAGGTTTTGGTGAAGTTGAGGCAGTAAGATGTTCAAAAACCATAAAGATGATGGTTAGATCAAGGACTGAAGCGCAAGCCAAGAGGCTGGTTTTAAAAATGTGTGCTGAATTGAGGATCTACAATCCTATCGTAAGTAAATGCGTTGTCACTGTTTCCTCCTCCTCAAGAAGTTAGGAACCCACCATTTTCGGCTGCAGTTATTGTCAACTCCCGACACGTCGTGAAATAGTTGATTCCATTGTTAGGATACTCTTTTTGCTCACTATTGTTTCTAGCCCTGGAATTTCTTTGTATTAATTTTTGGCCTTCCACCTATTCCGAAGTTAATCGAAGGAAATCACATGACTTCAAAATAACGTACTTATTTGTGGCCAAAAATAATCGGGTTCAGTACTATTAGAAAAATCTCTACTGCTATGATATTCATCCCTATGCAGTAGCGAGAAGGAGTACATATTAAATATCTGTAACTAGATAGTCAATAACAAAACCGACGATGAAAAAAATCGGTGTCATCGTGTTTCCTGGCACAAATTGTGATCGAGACGTATTCCACATCTTATCTGATGTACTACATATAGAAACTGAATATGTTTGGCATAACAGGAAATCCTTGGAAGGTTTTTCTGGGTTGGTACTACCGGGAGGTTTCTCTTATGGAGACAGATTAAGAGCAGGAGTGATTGCGGCTCACAGCCCTGTAATCCACGAAGTGAAGAGAATGGCAAGGGATGGCGTACCAGTATTAGGCATTTGTAATGGATTTCAGATATTGATTGAATCAGGTTTGCTTCCAGGCGCTTTGGTGAAGAATGAACACTTGAATTTTGTGTGCAAATGGGTTGACGCTAGGGTTAGGAATGTGACTACTCCATTCACAAGACTGTTTCAAAAGAATCAGAAAATTAGGATGCCTATTGCCCATGGTGAAGGTCGATATGTCGCAGATAGTCTAACCGTAAAGAAGTTAAGACAAAAGAATCAGATAGTGTTTAGCTTTTTGAATGAAAATCCAAATGGATCAATTGAGTCGATAGCAGCAATATGCAATCCGGAAAAAAACGTAGTGGGGATGATGCCTCATCCTGAGAGAGCTTCCGAAAAAGTGTTGTCACCTGTGGCACGTAGCTTAGATGGTTCAACGATTTTCCGATCGCTGGTGCACCATTTAGGCGAATTGCACTTGACGTAAAGGTTGTGGAGTAGGAATTGAGTGCCCTGACAACAGCAGAAATCTCCCACCTGAAAAAATCTTTGAGGCGACAGCCAACGGAAACCGAATTGCAAATGGTTGCTGCTGAATGGTCGGAGCATTGTTCTTACAAATCGTCAAAGAAGTATATATCACGGCTGCCAGTATCAGGAGCCGGAATTGGGATCGATGGAGGCTTTGATGCAGGTCTGGTCGAAATTGGCAATGGTCTTATTCTAACGGTTCGCATTGAGAGTCATAACCATCCCTCTGCGATTGAACCGTATGGAGGCGCGGCAACAGGAGTTGGTGGAGTAGTCCGAGACATACTGTCTGTGGGCACTAGGCCTATAGCCCTTCTGAACGGCCTTCGCTTTGGCGAGATTAAAGGTAACGACGCGAAGGTGAATCAACACACACGTTGGCTTCTCAGAAATGTAGTTCGAGGTATTTCAGATTACGGCAACTGTATTGGAGTTCCGACCATAGGGGGAGAGTTGGAATTTGATAGATCCTTCAACAATTATTGTTTGGTCGATGTAGTGTGCATCGGCTTAAGTAAGACAAATGAAATAATTGCGAATCTCGCTGACAACGATGACCTTCTTTTCCTGGTTGGGGGGTCTACAGGCAGGGATGGAATTCACGGAGCTGCTTTCGCTTCTGCTGGTTTAGTTCACGAAAATAGATCAGCAGTTCAGATACCCGATCCTTTTCTAAAGAAGATACTCATTGAAGCAATCTTGGAGGCGACCGAGAAGAGATATATCAAATCGATGAAAGATTTAGGCGGAGGTGGTCTGGCATGTTGCTTATCCGAAACCTCCCACAATCTGGGGAAGGGCTTTGAAGTGGACCTTTCACGCGTTAGACTCAGAGAAGAAGGGATGACCCCGACGGAAATTTTGATCTCCGAATCTCAAGAAAGAATGTTTTTGATTGTAGGTAAAGAAAATAGAGAATCACTTGAGAAGATATTTGTCAAATACGAGATAGGTTATTCCATTATTGGGAAAGTTTGTCCTGGCCATAAGATCAAGATAAGGTATGATTCGAAAGTGATAGCTGACATTCCAGCAAATGTTGTGACATGTGCGCCACTCTTAAACAGGAAATCAGCTCATCCTTCTTATTTGAAAAGGAGGCAGGTTGCTAGTATAGATTCACCAGAGCACTTTGACTCAATCGTGCTAGACATGTTGAGTAGCCCTAATGTGTGCAACCGTTCCTGGATTTACGAACAATATGATTCTGAGGTAGGGATAAGGACCGTGTTAAGACCAGGGGAAGGCGATTCTTCAGTTCTGAGGTTAGATGACGGGAAGTATATTGCAATGTCAATTGATGGTAACAGCAGACGATGTTATTTCGACCCATACCAAGGAACACTTGGATGTTTGTCAGAATCTGTTCGTAATGTGATCTGTTCTGGCGCTTCCCCTGTTGGGCTAATTGACCACCTTCAATTCGGAAGTCCAGAAAACCCTGAAGTCTTCTGGACATTTCAGCAAGCTGTAGCAGCAATTAAGGTCTATTGTGATTCCTTCAAACTCCCTGTGGTAGGTGGAAAAGTGAGTTTTTATAACGAGAAAAATGGTTCACCCATAAATCCATCTCCGGTTATAGGCGCGATAGGTATTGGTGACGATTTGGAAAAGGTTGGCACAGCTCGGCTAGAGCCACGCTGCAATATATTTTTGATTGGTCACACTATGGAGGAGTTGGGTGGATCAGAATATTACCTGTCTCATCATAAGAGCGACAGTGGAAGCGTTCCCAAGCTCGACGTTGTTGAGGATAAGAGAAACGCTATCGCCGTTTCTAATCTTATCGCTAGTGGTGTAGTGAAGGGCGTTCATGATTGCTCCAAGGGTGGTATTGCAATAGCTCTGGCTGAGCTGGCCATAAACGGTAATACGGGTTTTGATATAGACATTTCGTTGGCATCAAATACTTGTGATAGAATTGACAGCCTGATGTTTTCTGAATCCAATTCACGCTATGTGGTTGCAACTGAAAAACCAGAAGAATTGATCGGGATCCTAACTGATAGCAAGAGCCAGGTCCAGTACAGCAAAATAGGCTATAGTTCTGATTCAGTATCTGGTGATACTGTTCAATATCGTAATGGAAACCAGATCCTAGTTAACTTGGAATTGGAAAAATTAAAACTCGCCTATAATAATTCACTCGAAACCATGTTGACCGATGTCAGAATATGATGGCGGATTGTTGTCGATATGACCTTTCATTTAAGATCCAACAGCACTATGATTGGAAGGCATTATAGTAAGGAAGTAGAAAGATCGTATATGGCGAGAGGAAGGAAATGATCCACGAAAACTGTGGTGTAGTCGGTATCTTTTCGATGGATGGGATTAACGTGATACCTTTCGTAATTGATTGTCTGCGAGCACTTCAGCATAGGGGCCAAGAAGCATGGGGTGTAGCGGTTCCTCACAGAATCCCTTTAAAAAGAATTGGATTGGTATCGTCTTCAGCAAGCGAATTTGCCTCGATCACGAGGAAGTTCGAATCTCACGCTGCCATCGGACATGTACGTTATTCTACAACTGGCAAGAGTACATTGAATAATGCACAGCCTATTAAGGTGAAAGAACTTTGTATTGCTCATAACGGTACAATTGCAAATGTGGACCAGTTGACATCAATGGTGGGCGGTTGCTCATTTACACCTCAGTCAATGACTGATACATTGGTTGCAGCACAGCATCTGGCAGGTCATCTCGCCAAAAAAAAAGACATAACCGAGGCGCTAACTATTTTAAAACAGGAAATGATCGGTTCTTTTTGCTTCACTTTTTTGACCGGTGATGGGTCGGTCTATGCTGCAAGGGATCCGAAGGGGTTCAGACCCCTTGTTGTAGGATTGCACAAACCATCAAACACTTACATAGTGTCATCTGAATCCTGTGCTCTTTCGGCCGTGGGAGCATATTTGTTAAGAGATGTAGAGCCTGGCGAGATACTTCAGATCGACGATTCTGGACTTAGATCAGAATATTTCGCAAGAGAAAATCCACATGCGCATTGCGCATTTGAGTATACCTACTTTGCTCATCCCACCAGTGTCATGGAAGGTGTAAACGTATACGCAGCTCGTAAACGAATCGGTGAATTCTTGGCAAAGGAATTTAGGATCCCTGACGCAGACCTTGTGATACCTGTTCCGGATTCAGCTCGCCCGGCCGCCCTTGGATATGCGCTAGAAGCTGGCCTTCCCTTCGAGGAAGGGTTAATGAAAAATAGGTATAGTAAAAAAGGATCGATGCGAAGTTTTATCGAGCCTTATCATGAGACACGGGTGGAAATTAATAAAGGGATTATTCCTCTAGCCGATGTGATAAGGGGAAAAAACATAGTTGTCGTTGATGATAGCATAGTCAGAGGGACAAGTTCTGCCTCAATAATAAAGTTGCTTAGAGAATATGGGGCGAACAAGATTAGTATGATAGTTACTTATCCGCCAATACGCTACCCCTGCTATGCAGGCATTGATTTTCCTTCTCAGGATGAACTCTTGGCATATCAACAGATGAAGGATGATTCAGTCGGAACCGCAGATATTGCACATAAAGTTGCACGATCCTTGGGGGCGGATTTTGTGGCCTACAACGACACATCTACTCTTGCAAGGGCTATTGGTATACCCGAAACGGAATTGTGCTTTACTTGTACAACCGGTGATTATTCGGCTCTCGGAGTTAAACCGTTGTTTAAATCTCGTGCAGTTTTGAAGGGCAGAAGCTAGGATTTCTTCGCATCAGATTCCTTTTCAATCTTCTCTGCGCTAGCGATTACCTTATCCCTCATATCAGCGCGATAACATTCTAGTTTAGATAGTATTTCCTGATACTTGATAGCAAGTATTTGACATGCGAGTAAAGCAGCATTGGCTGAGCCATTTATGGCGACCGTAGCAACAGGGATCCCTGATGGCATCTGAGCTATCGATAGAAGTGAATCAACTCCGTCGAGGCTCGAGGTTTTAATGGGAACCCCTATGACTGGCAATGGCGTTAGTGAAGCAATCATGCCAGGTAGGTGAGCCGCTCCTCCCGCCCCGGCTATTATGACCTCTAATCCTCTTTTTTTAGCGCCTTCTCCATATGATATCATCTTGTGAACTGTCCTATGAGCAGAAACTATTCTTACCTCATGCGCTACTTCAAATTGCAGCAAAACATCTGAGGCACTCTTCATCACAGGAAGATCTGATTCGCTTCCCATTATGATTCCGACAAGTGCACGATTCATATCAACATCAAGTCTTGCTCATGATTTTTAGATTACTCTTTGCTTCCTTCGATTTATTGATTGCCTCTGAGATAGAAGCAGCTGTTATTGTAACATGACCGAGCTTTCTCCTTGGTTTTGAAATGCGTTTACCATACAAATGCAATTTCAACCCCTCTATGCTAAGAAGTTCGTGCAAGTCATCCAAATAGTATTCCCCCTCAAATCCTTTAGGTCCCAATATATTTACCATAACAGTCGGTGACGTAAGTCGAGGCTTTGGAAGCGGCAGGTTCAGAATGGCTCTTATATGTTGCTCAAACTGAGATATAGAGCAACCTTCAATACTATAGTGCCCAGAATTGTGCGGCCTCGGAGCAATTTCATTAATCAGGATCTCTCTATTTGAGTTTAGAAACATTTCAACACAAAATATACCTGAGCCCTTCAAGACATCTACTGTCCTTTCTGCTATTTTTCGAGCCATCCCTTCAGTGCGCTTAGGTATCCTTGCAGGGACCAACGTGGTGTCCAGAATGCTGTCAGTATGCTTATTCTCTGCCACCGGAAAAGAGGAGACATGACCGGATTCATTTCTTGCCACCATGACCGATAGTTCCATCCTGAAATGTATGATTTCCTCAACCATCCACTTTTGAAGGCTCTTCCTATTTGTGACACTAATAATATCTTCGTTGGTATAAACGAGTCTGTTTCCTCTTCCATCGTACGAATCTTCACAAGCTTTCAATATTAGTGGGAATCGATCAGAAATAGTATTTGAGCGTTCGGCAATATCTTTTACTAATGCAAAATTTGGAACAGGTAGATTTTTTTCTTGCAGAAAGACCTTTTGTCTATATTTGTTCTGAATTATTTTCAGAGTCTCTGGAGAGGGATGAATAGACTTCTTGGCGCGACTTAAATCGATAAGAACGTCTGAATCTGCCAATTCTATTTCGTATGTTAGAACATCAACAAGCTCTGAGAGCCTCCTTATTGCAGCTTGGTTTCTAAAATCTGCTACCAATAGATTATCCGCTATTGAAGAGGCAGGACATTCTGGGTCTGGATCCAAAATATGCACTTTGAGGGACATACGTTTAGCTTCTTGTGCAATCATTTTCCCTAGTTGACCACCTCCAATTATTCCAATAGACGGGTGACACCGAGGAAAGATTCGCGCAGTATCGTACAATTGAATGTTAAATCATTTCAATAGTTATACTAATAAACGGTAGCGTTAATTTTCTAAATGGACTGATAGACTCAATTTGATAAATTCAAATTACGCGGAAAACTGCTTTTCACTGGCATGAAACGTGAAACTAACTTGTTTCAAAAAGTATGCGATGAAGTCATTTCATTGGATGATTCAATACGATTTGCCGGTATTTCGGACAAAGAAGGGAAGCTTCTTGCCGTTTCTCAACGTCAAAATTTGAAACCTTTGCTTTCGGACGAAGAAAGAGCTCAGTATGCAATCACGGCAGCTACTAGACAATACACTAGATTGCGCTGGGAATACCATCTAGGACGAATCCATTACGCCAGTTCCCGATATGAGCATCTTGCTAGAGCAACAATTCCTATCGCAGATGTAAATAGTACCTTATACTACGTGCTACTATTATCATTTGACCCAGAAATACAAAATCTTCACAAGCTAATTATGAGTACTGTCATCCCAAAAATAAGAAATTGGAAAAAGCGACTACTACTAGAGAATATGGGAACAAATTGAATATGACCGATTTGGTGCCCCTTTGGTCAGGAGTTCTAACAATTGCGGAATAATTGGAAATGTTAGTTATCACTGCTTTGCGGAGATTCCTCCATCAACCGTAATAATACTACCTGTTACCCATTTTGCATCCGATGAACACAAATATGAAACAGTTCCTGATATGTCTTCTGGTGTTCCTATCTTCCTCAGTGGAAACGAAGTTTCAAGTAATTTTCGAGCATTTTCATCTTGCAAGTAAGGATCTATGATTGGGCTTTGTATAGTAGATGGAACAACGCAATTGCATCTAATACCAAACGGTCCGTACTCAACTGCAATACTTTTAGTTAACATGATTATACCTGCTTTTGTTACGCCATATATGGACAATGGAACGTTGGGTATAGCCCTAATCCCTAACAAGGAAGATATGTTAACAATACTACCATTCTTATTCTTAAGCATAAATGGAAGAACAGCTTTGGTCATTCTAAAAGTCCCAAATAGGTTAGTATTAACAAGCAGGTTCCATTGTTCTTCTGTCATCAAGTGAAACGGAATTGGATCACTGATAATTCCAGCATTATTGACCAGAATGTCGATCGTTTCAAATTTGGATATTGTTTGTTCTGCAGCGCTAACCACTTCACCTTCTTTTGTAAGATCTGCCTTTATTGCAAGGACGTTTTTCTTCTCCTGAATCACCTCCGCAACTTTATCGAGACTTTTCCTATTTCTTCCAATAAGTACGACTTTGCACCCTTCAGACGCAAGCCTTTTGACAGTCGCTTTCCCGACTCCACCAGCAGCACCTGTAATCACCGCTACCTTGCCTTTAAGCTTCATTATCGCTAAAATCGCCTAACTTTTTAAAGAGTCTTTCGCATCTAACCCACAAAATCTGTTCTTTACGTATTCTCTACCGAACGTAATAATAATACATCGTAGTGTAACTTATTTCATGAAGGATTGATTCTATTGTTATGAAGATATTACTAGATACTAGCGCAATAATAGATGGCGAATTTACAAGAATACTTGAAAGAAGTAAGAGTCCTGACTATTCTTCCATCATCATTCCAGTTGCAGCTTTGGACGAACTTCAATCTCAAGCATCTACGAATAAGGAGCACGGCTTCATTGGTCTGAATGAAATTAAGAAGATTAGAGATTTATGCAAGACTTTAAAAATAGAGTTGAAGTTTGCAGGTGAGAGGCCCACTGCGAATGATATTAATTTGGCGACTCGAGGACGAATTGATGCAATAATCAACGAACTTGCCTTAATCGAAGAGGCGACGTTAGTGACCGCTGATTACGTGCAATCTCAGGTCGCAGAAGCTTATGGCATTCGAACTTGGCATATCCCTCGTCAGATAAGTAGGTCCGCTTTAAGCTTTGAAGACTACTTTGACGAACATACAATGAGTGTCCACATGAAAGAAGGTGTTCTACCCGTCGCGAAGAGAGGTCTTCCCGGGGACTTTCACCTTGAAACCCTGGCCGACAGACCAGCCACGAGGAATGAATTAATGTCGATTGTGAAAGAAATTTCAGAGCTGTGCAGGAATCAAGAAATCGGAACCGTTGAGGTTAGCCTCAATGGAGCTACGGTATATCAGTATGGAAACTACAGAATTGCAGTTACGAAACCGCCTTTTTCCGATGGGATGGAAATAACAGTGGTGAAACCGATTGTGAAGCTCCAAATCCAGGATTATCACCTGTCAGACAAGTTACAGCACAGACTAGATGAAGGAGCAGAAGGAATAGTCATTGCCGGACCACCAGGTTCAGGTAAAAGCACTTTTGCGAGCAGCTTGGCTGAATATTATGTTGATAGAAGTAAGATTGTGAAAACGTTTGAGTCTCCAAGAGATCTACAAGTCAAAAAAGAAATCACACAATATGGCCCTCTAGAAGGAAGTTTTGAGAATGCAGTAGATATCTTGCTTCTGGTGAGACCTGACTATACAGTGTTTGACGAAGTGAGAAGGAGGGCAGATTTTGAAGTATTTTCAGACATGAGACTTGCGGGTGTCGGAATGATAGGGGTCCTTCATGCTTCCACCTCTCTAGATGCTATTCAGCGTTTCATAGGGAGAATAGAACTCGGAATGATACCTCACATTATAGACACGATTATTTTTATCAAGAATGGTTCAGTAAATAAGGTGTTTGATATTTCACTGACTGTCAGGGTCCCATCTGGCATGTCAGAACCTGATCTTGCGAGGCCTCTTGTTGAAATCAAGGATTTTGAAACAAAGGAAGTAGAATATGAAATTTATACTTACGGTGAGGAAAATGTAGTAGTTCACATTGGTAGTTTGGATAAACCAGATATTCAGCAGGATGCCATAAAAAAACTGGCCTCAGCACAGATTAAGGATACTATTAGAAGATTTGATCCTGGAGCAGAAGTTAAGATCGTATCAGAGAGAAAAATACAAGTAAAGGTGGATAAGGAGGTTGTACCTCGACTAATTGGCAAAGGGGGATCAACAATAAATGAGTTGGAAGCTATTCTTGGGGTGAGTATCGACGTTGAGGCGAAGACACCGGCCTTAGGTAAGCAAATTGGATTTGATATTGTGGAGGCTGGTTCTGCAATCACATTTCTAACGAACGGCAATGCCGTCGGAAAGGCCATCGACATCTATGTAGAAAATGATTTTGTACTAAGTAGCCAAGTGGGAAAGAAAGCAAGGGTAAAGATCGACAAGAGATCAGCGAGCGGCAAAAAATTAATTAGTGCTTTCCTTTCTGGGCAGGAAATAAAGATTTTTTTGAGCAAATCGGTGGAGTAATTGAACCCTTTTTTGATTTAGGAAGATATTGAGTAGAATGCTGAGGAACAATAGCCGGGCAAGGAATTGTAGGGTGATTCATTCATGGGCTTGGCTTGCAGAAGCTTTATTTAAAAGATCAGCCTCGTTTTAAGGGGCAGGGCGATGTAATTGGGTAACCTAAGAAAAGACTATGTTCTGGAAAAGTTTGTAATTCTTCCGTATCATATGAATAACTTGACTAACACAAGCCTTCAGTCGGGATGTCCTTTCTGTCCTGGCAATGAACTGATGACTGAACGCGCTACTCTTGCTCTTGTGGCAAAGGACGGGATTCTCAAGCGTTTATCTGACACTGAGGAGAGTCCAATAGAGGAATGGTGCGTTCGTGTGTTTCAAAGCAGTAATCCTTCCGTGACAACTTTAGAGTCGGTAGATTACACAGATAAACCTCACTATAGCGAACCAGCTTACGGGTATCATCAGATTGTGGTAGCATCTCCTGATCACAATGCGAATTTGTCTTCGATATCCATTGAACAATGGACCAATGTCCTACTCGTAATTCAGGATAGAGTCAGATGGCTTTACACTCAGAAAGGAGTAACTTACGTATCGATCTACGTTAATGACGGGACGGCAGCAGGGGCCGCACTGTCCCATCCACATTTGAATCTCCTTACATTGTCTACTATACCTCCAGTTATAGAGACTGAGGCCGAAGCGGCTCACAAGTTCATGAACGAAAACGGAAATTGTCCAGCCTGTATAACACTAGGCGTCGAGTCAGAGGGCCCTAGGCAAATATTATCCACCGATACCTATCTAGCATTCTGTCCTTGGGCCTCAAGTTACCCATACGAGTTTTGGATTTATCCAAAGAAGCACATGACGACCTTCTCTAAGATCAGCCAAAAGGAAATAAGCGGATTGGCGATGATTCTGAGGGCAACTCTAGGAGGCCTGTCGAGAGCGCTTAACAACGTTCCCTTTAACCTGGTTTTTCACCTATCACCCGAAAAGAAAAATAGCAGACAGATTCACTGGCATATCGAAGTGTATCCGCAGCTCCACACTTGGTCTGGTCTTGAACGTGGGTACGGTGTCTATGTAAATAGGATTGGGCCTGAGAAAGGCGCCGAGATACTCGGAGCAGCTTGTAGAAAAGAATTGGCCGAACTTGTGGGTATCACGTGACGCTGTTGCAGTTGTTGGTCTGTGCATGGCGAAGTTAGAAAGCTGGACTTCTATTGGGGCCCTAGCGATGGGTTCGCTTTTTGTTTCAATGATGATTTCGTTTTATGCATTCTTGGTCGGCCCAGAAGGCGAAGGTCCCAATGTGGATGTTGATCCAGGAGCCCTGCTTGTACAAACGATTTCAATTTCAGGAGCACCGAGTCTTATTTTGGCGGGTGTCGTGTTTGGCCTATCATTCAGAAGTAGAAATGTCTTTGCCGGATTGATTCTAATTCTGACTGGATTGGAACTCATAATAGGAATGTGGATTGTTGATGCTACGACACATAATATTGATATTCAATTTAGAACATCAGGACTGGAATATGCACCAAAAATTTTTGTTGCAGCAGGGGTAGGCCTTCTAGGCCTGGGAACCTACATAGGCAAAATTGCTCCGCAAAGTAGGATTAGACATGCAAGAGACTATGAGCAATAATCCTGTTTCGCGTCCGAATACTGTCGTGAAATTGAAAAACATCGAACCAGTCAATAGATCACCAGAAATGATTCTGCGGGGAACCGTTAAGTGTATGTTGATAAATAAATATTGGAAGGATTGTGAGACGTAAAGATTTGAGAAAGGATGGCGATCTAGGCATAGTATTCTTTGGCATAGTGCCAATACTTCAAGTTCTTTAAATTGGCGGCTTATATTTCCTCAGTTTCAATCAATATCAAATTTCCTACAGATGTAGTATTTGGAGAAGTTGAACAATATCAAATCTTAATCTAATCTGAATTGACCCATCCATAATACTATTCGTGCAAAAGATGGAATCGCCCATTTCTGATAGAATGCGCAAGTTCAAGCATCTTCTTCTGAGCAAGATCGTGAGGGCTCTGGAGTTTCCAAGATCTAGGAACAAAAACCAGACAATGTTAGCCTGATTTGATCCTATACTCGCATCAAAGAGTCATTATATGTTCAATCATATTTTTCCCAGCTTTTTAACAAATTTCTTATACTCATCTAGATAAGTCTTCTTATCCCCTATGTCTACAAAACCTGAATCTATCGTGAATCCTCGAACTATTTTCTTATCTCCCAAAGCTTTTTTTACTGCGTCATCCATTCCGTATGCGCTGGACTTGGGTACAAGCTTGAAGAATTCAGGCTCTATGACGTAACAGCCGATGTTTATCAAACCAGTAATTTCAGGTTTTTCGTTCCATGAAGCTACCCTATTAGATTTGCCTTCGACTTCTATTACTCCGTACTTTAAATTCGTCCTATAACGAAGAAGAGCCATGGTTAAAAACGCTTTCGACTTCTTGTGTTCGCGAATCATTCTATGAATATCAAATTCATATATTGAGTCACCGTATAGGCAAACAAACGTCTCATCCGCAAGAAATTTTTCTGCAGTCTTTAGCTGGCCAGCAGTTGCTAAAGGTCTGTCTGCTCTAGCATAGTCTATTTTCACTCCAAATCTTCGCCCATCTTCGAAATAATCTTCTATTGATCGATGAAGGTAGCTCACACAAATCACAACATGATCAATTTTGTTGGCGCTTCTGTTCGTCAACCATGAGATAATATGCTCGAGAAGAGGCTTATTGCCTAAAGGCAACATTGGCTTTGGAATGAAAAAAGTGTACGGTTGCAGTCTGGTTCCGAGCCCACCTGCCAATATAACTGCCTTCACAGCATCTCTTCCCCCCACATGTCATGTATATACTTAACAATCCGCACACCAAAAAATTATTGATAAGTCAAGATGATTATTCGAGATATTCGATGAGTATATTGTAAACCTTTCCAATCAGGCGAGATGGATTTGTGTCGAATACAAGGATCATAGCCTCTTTTCCCATGTCACCCAAATGATAGATAACTTCGGCATTAGGATTCGTTTGTAACGCCGTTTCAATGCCCCAGGGGATCGACATTCCATCTGT
>JAATVR010000511.1 GCA_014523665.1 Nitrososphaerales archaeon TH526 | reverse complement strand
TGGAAAGACATTACTGCAGACGGTTTATTTACAAATCATAATTCAAGCGGAGACAGTCTGTATCTTGCAGATATATCTACACATCCGAAACACAGACATGAAGGTATCGGAAGTATGATTATTTACAGATGGAGGGAATTAGTTGAGAAGTTAAATCTAAGGAGGATGATAGGAGGAGGAAGATTATTTAATTACACCGAATACGCAGACAGGATGTCTCCCTATGAATATACTGAGAAGGTGATAAAAGGAGAATTAAAAGATCTTGTTCTGACATTCGAATTAGGCATTGGGTTTAGATTTGTCAAAATACTCCCAAATTACTTGAATGATGTTCGTTCTCTTAATTACGCTAGTTTTATGGAGTGGATAAATCCAAGTTACAATCAAAGTCTTTAGCAAGTGGTTTACGAATTAAATTTGACGATATTTTAGGTCCAGAATTATGACAAGGTATAGCGAATTGATTAGATCAACTCTCATTGGCTATTATATTATAAATGGAAATAGTTCAACCCTGCCACTACGGTGCTCAGTTGTAATATCAATTAGTTGTTCAAGGACCTTTCCAACATCATGAGTAGTCATGTAAATCTGGTTCTGATGGAAATTCATCTATAAAAAATAAACAACCTAATAACTAGGTTCTCACTCTAGTCCATGAATTATATATTCTACTCAGACATATTCACCTGTTGCCTGAAGTGAACTGAGCCTTTCCTACACGCACCCAATGAAAATCTAAGCTATTATTATCTTCCTTGTCCTCTATTGCCCAAAAATCATAGTAACCAAATTTCTTATCACCAAATTCGTTAAGAATTGTTTTTCCTGTAATACCAGAATAGGAATCAGCTATGTCAACGAAGGTCTTCTTCAAAAAATCAATCGAGTCTGTCTCTGCAGTTGAGGATGAATTTTTTTCTTGATCTTTTAGTGCTGTTGCCTCGCTCAGAGCCGCGACCCAAAATGCATCGTATGCATAATCATCATAGGAGCTGTGAAATTCACCTACCCTCTTTCTAATGTTATCATCTAGAAGTTCGACAGTTTCATTTTTTTCAGTTTCTTCTGCGCCTCCTTCAGCTAATGGATTCAAAAAATTAGTTTTTACTGCAAACTTTGCAGCTTCGATATTTCTTATAACAGCTTCATTCTGCGCAGAACCATCGCTGCCATACCATTTTACTCTATCTAGCATTGGATGGGTTTTGTGCTTGAATCAAAATTGGCACTACTTCATCATAAGATGCAAGATATACTCCTACTTTATCAGCTCCATACTGTTCTACCGCCTTACTTACCTTGTGGGTTAACGATTTAAGTTCTTGGTCCCAAATAATAAAATTTATTCTATTTAGACTTGCGGCGAATTGGCCCGTATAAGGACGATAACCAATACCATCAGCGACTACTACACCACCAAGCTTTTCAAAGATTGCTTTCATTGATTTATAGAGCTCATTTCCATAGATGTCACTTCTCCACATCGGTACGATTATCCGCATCCCATCGTTCCACATCTTCTTGGCTATTGCTTCACCTTGGTGTGTATCGTCTGGGACAAATCTGAAAAGATTATCTCCAGGTATAGCTAGAGATGGTGCAGTACTTGAATGACTTACAAGCAAAATGTCGTTTTTATCAGCATAGTCTTTTACTCCTTGGACTGCTGCACTTGTAGCCGGGCCGATGATCATTCTTACATCTTCTTTTTCTCCTAAAATACTTTTCAGGCCTTCAAGCGCAGATGAAGGGTTAGTTTTTGTATCTTCAACAATAAGTTGTGCTCTTACGTTGGTCTTGAAAAAATATTCGTTTACATCTTCAACAGCGACCTTAAGTGCCTCATGAGAAGACTCGCCACTAGAAGACAAAGTGCCGGTGAGAGGTAAAAGAGCACCAATTGTTATTGTTTCTATAGACCTATTTGGCTGGAGAGCAATCGCATTTGTAGCTGTTGTGGTACTGGGATCTAATGAAGATGAAGTGGTAAGGAATGGAAAATTGTTGTACGAATAAAAGATTATTAGAATTAGTGGAACTGAAAATACAACTCAATTGCTGCAACAACAATAATTCTTCTTCTATTACCAGTGCTACTAGTTGTATGAGCAGAAGGTATAGGAGTTGATGGTGTTGACGACGATGATGATGATGATGATTGACGTGATGATGATCTTGATCCCTGTTTTGCTAACCTAGTACTATCCTTATTATCTTCTAGAATGAGAAATTTGATAAACCATAGCAAACCAGCTGATATAACAAGATAATGAACAGGAAGGAAAAGCGCAGATATCCACAGCTGCTCTACTAAACCAGTAAGAACAACCAATGCAAACCAGCTATCAGCCAAGACAATGCATAACATAGCCAACGATTCGAATATCCAAGAAATAGACCAAAATTGTTCCTTCCTAAAACCTGTAAGAATCACGATTGCAAGAACGGTCAAAATTGAATTCAAAATAGGGTAAGCGATAACAACTGAAAACATTATAATTCCTCTCTCAGTAGTTAGGACTGATACAGTAGCGGTAAATAGGATCAAGTAAGCAAGAAATAATGTACTACCGATTATACTTGATATAAGTATCCTTTTATGGAATTTTTCATGGTATTCCTTGTATACACTTATCAGATGATAAGCAAAAAATCCATATGCTGACAACCAAAATGCATCAGCAAGCGATGGAACAGGTGGTACTATATCCAAAACAATTTCATATATTGCCCAAACGATGTTAGCACAAAGCCACAAGGATAAACCTATAGCTATTGCAGCATGTGTTTTGCCATGAAGTCCTTTTAGTTTCTGTCTGTATACAACATACACTGCTAGGCCCACTGCAACTGAAGCGCCAGAAATTGTTATCTAGTTAGAATAGAACACTTTACTCTCTTCTTCTGCAAGAATAATGATCGAGTCTGCTGAAATAATTGCTATAATTAAGACAAGGAAAACGATTTTAGCATTTAGCAACATAATGAACAGACACGCTTCATGTTCTCTTCTTTCCTGGAGGGATGGTGATGGTAATCTTATTCCCAATATAAGTTATTAACGATGCAAGGACCATTAGATTTCCAATATTATTCTCTAATTCAATATCTTGTTCTCTTGTTATTCCCTCAGACATTTACAACCTCATCTAAAACGACATACATAGGAAGACCGTATCCAAATATTTTAGAAGCTCCTAATGCAATTCATAATCATAGTTCGATGGTATATCTTACCTTTTATGGTGGAGCAAATGAAATAGGCGACAACAAGATCTTTTTAGAAGGTATAGACACTAGAGTCTTTCGGGCTCGGAGGGATTTGAACCCTCGGCCTGACGCTTAGGAGGCGTCCGCGCTGTCCATTTTACGCCTGAACATTCGGTCCTTTGTTCAGTCTGCGCCACGAGCCCTACAATCCCGTTGGTGCCCTACCAATTATTATAGT
>JAATVR010000510.1 GCA_014523665.1 Nitrososphaerales archaeon TH526 | reverse complement strand
ATACATTCATCATCAGTAGCCTTATTTCCAAACCATTTTCTTCGTCATTTGTTCTATAATTGATATATAATACTAGGCAACAATTACTATGCAATTGCTCGTGTATGAAATTCATTGTTAGATATGGTGGGAGGGTAAAGAGTGGGAGAGAGATTCTTAGCGGAGACTATCGTTGAGTTTTCCGGCCTCCAGCTAATGACTTTTGACCAATCCACCTCTGGTACGGGAATTGAAAGCCTATATCAAGTTGCAGTTTCTTTCATGCGTGATCGCTCCTTCATCCTTCCTTTAGCAGGCGTTCGTGAGCCGAAGTTGATTTGTATGTTCCAAATTGGTTTGCTTACAAGAGGTGGAGGAATATCCCTTTAAAAAAAATAATGCTAGTCGATGACGAGGAAGACATAGTGCTCTCAATCACTGCCAGCCTTGAGCACAATGGCTTCGAGGTAGATGGGTTTACCGACCCAAGGTTAGCACTTGAACATTTCACGAAAGGAAAATATGTGATGGTTATTATCGACATTCGAATGCCTGAAATAGATGGTTTTGAATTGTACGAGAAGTTAGAAGAGTTAGATCAGAATGTGAAAGTTTGTTTCATTACCGCATTTGATTTCAATTACCTTGCACTAAGAGAAATATATCCTACTCTTAATTTCGGATCTTTCATAAGAAAGCCCATTGAAACGACCGAATTGGTCAACAAGATCAGGATGGAACTAGGCTGAAAATAATGTGGGTAGATTATTCAAATGTTAGTGTCTGAATCCTTTAACTTTGTGTGCTGCAGGATCCGACTCGAATCGTATTCCAGCCTATTAGCGTTTTAGAGCTGCCCCGCAGTCTTGGTCAGCGAATCAGTCAAACTTTCTATCTTCTTGGCAAAAGGATGGGCAGGATACTTTAGAGCAGTCAGAAATTCCTTGCGAAGGAACTGTATATCACAATAGCACGGAATTGATGACATTATCTTCATTCTCACTGCTCTTGCAAGCATTTCGTCAGTGTCCTCGGGTGTTTCGATGATGAACGTCGAAGGAACAGATTTGTTACCTGTCCCTTCTGGCCTCACAATTAATGGACTTGGGGCACAGTATCCAGATACCCTATTAAGTAACAAGAACGACTTGGTCCCGAATTTAGTGAAAGAGCTGTATATTTCTTCAGCCATTTTCTTTGTTCCTTCAATATCAAGGTCTCCAGCTTTAAGGGTCAGAAACAAGATGTCTGCTACCGCCAGTGCATTGATGGACCAATATCTAATTCCAGGACTTGTGTCAATTACGATATAGTCAGCATCATAATTTGTTATGAGCTGTTCTCTTAACAAAATGAACCTCCTAAGGAACTGCTTACGTGTGGTATCGGCACCTCCTTCAAGCTTGTATATTTCTTCCTTCTTAGCATTGCTAAATCCAATCCAAAGCTTTCCTTTCACATCATCTTTAGAACCACGAGTGGAGGTGGTGGTGGTAGTGCTGCTGGTAGATTGGATCTCCTTTTTTTCCAAATTTATTTCGGAAACCTTTGGAGTAAGATCTTGCATTACCTCTCCAATATCGGCGTCAGAGTAAAGATAGTCGTTTATCCATTTTTTAGGTTCAATCATAAAATACGACTGAAGACTTGGAGCATAAACATCCAAGTCTAGCAAACACACTCGGAAGCCTGACTTCGCCAATACAGCAGCAAAATTTCCGGCCAGAGTGGTCTTCCCAGTACCACCCTTGTACGAGTGAAATGCAATACACTTTGTCATCCGCTAAGCACTATATTCGGTATTAATCTGTTGATAGCTCATATAAAGAACTTTCCTACAATTCGTAACTTCAGGATTGCATATATGCAAATTATGAAAAATTTTCATAATTAATGCTTTAAGAAAGTGCATGAAAAGTTCAAAAAACCCTAATTGCCTGCGACAACTCGAGAATGGCGCTGTTCATGGATAGAGTAATCGGATCGCTGTGCAACAATGTGTGACGCAATCCATACCCCTCCTCTTCCTCTGTCCAATATCGTTAGTGAAAACCAGCTTAGATTCGGATCACTTTGCTTTGTGAATTGGGGCCGTAGAAATGTTGTCCGGCAATAAAATCAAAAAAAATTAAAGGTGGATCAGGCTACCTTGATCACCTGTGTGCGGTGACTGACCGACAAACTTCCTTCTAAAGTGACCTGAAGGCCTCTTTGAGAGTAATTCGATGAACCATGCTTCATGTTCAACTTCCTCCTGCATTATGCGTTGAGCAATATCATATGTGCGAGGGTCCTTACCTGTAGTCATATCACATACTTCACCCCATGATCTTATGGCACATTGTTCTGCCTCCAGTAGAACATTCAAGATGGAGTTAATGTCTTCCCAATTATCTGGTAGATAAGCGTCAGGGCATCCTGCCTGATCTGCGAATTTCCTAATGTCCCTCGGTAAGGCTCCTCCCAATTCATACAATCGAGGAACCATCGCCTCAAAATGATTTCTATCTTCGATACGGGCGTCCTCGACTATCTCCTTTATTCCCTCTCCCTCTAGACCGGTACAATGCATTCTCAGGATAGTATAATAATAGTAAGTCGTGAATTCAGCTCCAACACCTTTCGTTATTAGTTCCTTCAAGCGATCTATATTCACGCCATTCTTTTCTAAAACTTCCAAAGCCACTATTTTAGGGACCTTACCTTTTTCACTGGTTGTCATACCAAGAGATATTTTACTATTATATAAAAGGGTTCGTTCGTTTGAACTTTTTGCATCCAATAAGGTGTTAGCGGTAGGGGGCGAATCTTATCGAAAGCCAATCCTTTCATTGGAATGGAATGAATGGAGAATTATCAGCCCTAAAGTATCAGTCTTCTGGGCTCACAGAAATAGGAAGAAAACGAAGGCTGCCCATTGAGTGGAGTATATAGAAGGAAAAATGGACGGGGGGGAGGGTCATTCGATTGGAATAGTAAAGGAAAATGATGCCCCCTTCTCTTTACTTGGAGGATCTGCCCATATCTCACCACTGTGGGCTTCGACAATGTTCTTTGAAATGAAAAGTCCTAAACCCATACCTTTCTCTGACTTTGATGCGAATTTCTTGAACAATCTCTGCCTGATTTCTGGATCTATCCCTTTTCCAGTGTCTTCAACTCGTATTAGCAATACTTTACTCCCTTTCCCGTTCTCATGCCTCCTAACACCCTCCTCCTCCGATACTGAAACAGTCACTGTATCGCCCTCATTGGTAAATTTAATAGCATTTCCAACGAGGTTAGTCATAACCTGAGTTATCCTCGATCTATCTGCCCTAAGAGAAAAGGAAGAAGAACCTTTCACTGCTGACCCAAACGGTGTTGATAATTTAGAGTGCCTAGGAGTCGATCCGGAATCAAATTTTCTTTCCTTGTTATGATTATAAAGCAGTCTTATGTTTTTAGAAAACTCCGATTCATCCAGGGCATCGTTAAGAACCCCAATTACTATTTCGTCGATATCCACAGGCTCCTTCTGGAGTTCTAGTGATTTATTCTCAATTCTTGTGATGTCCAAAATGTTCTCTGTGAGCTCCTTTAGCCTCTTTGCATTTCGTATAATGACAGAAAGCAGTTCTCTCTGTTTTTCCATTTGCACCTCCTGCCTTGATTTAAGAACTTCTGCAAGGCCTAATATTGGCTGGATAGGAGCACGAAGTTCATGAGCGGCAATACTGATAAATTCTCTTTGGTCTGTTTGCTGATCCTTTAACTGCTTACAAAGGGAATTCACTTGGTCAATCAACTCTACTTGCTTCCAAAGGCTTTCGAATATGGCAACATAGGAGATAGCGGCCGACTTTGTGTTAGAATAGACCGCGGATCTGAGCGCCTCCTGTATATCATCTCGTGAATCGTCTTTCAGTTCGACTGCCAACGATAGTTTTCTATCCACAACGACAACTGTCACTTTGGTCTGTAATGCCGCTTCCATGTTTCTCACATTTACGTTATCCAGTTTGGTCTCTAACACAACCGATGCTAATTCTACGTCTTGGTCTGCCGGGGTAAGAATTCTTACCTCAAGTTCCTTCCTTGAGGATGTCACCTCCTTGATCAATTCCGGCCCGCCAATCGAAATCTGCCGCTTAAAGGCGTTTGCAGTAGAGAACATAATTAGTACCTCTTTTTTTGCGGAACGTATCATTTCGTGTGCTATCTGTATAATTTTATATGGTTCCTCAATTATCTGGATAACATCCTGGGCGTGAGACTCATTTTGAATTTGAACCATTTCGCCTTCATTTGGGGTGACTCGGTTCCAAAATGGGTCGGAAATGAATTGCTCTAACCCCAACAAGCCAGTTAATCTCTCGCCATATACGCTCTTCAAACGTTTGAACATAGCAGCACAATCAGGGGAGTCAAATTCATAATTCGTGCCTTCCACTGTTTCTATTATTGAAGAGAAACCGTCTCTGTCTCCACCTGCGCTGGCGCCGCGCGGCCCCTGTGATTCCATTTTAACCTGCTTACCACAAAGAGCACATTTTCCTTGCGGATGAGAAGTGTTATTTGTTTCAGCTCGTGGTGATATATCCATGTCAATGGGGTGGTTATACTTATCTTCTTTTCCTCCACTAGTCATTATCCTAATACTACCATCTATTCACACATTGTAAATTCCAACATTCTCCCAATTGAGACATTACACTGATCTATATCCTTATGACAGGACACGCTCACCTATTTTCTTAAACCTATGTGATTTATTATTTTCGCTCAAACATGGGATATTCAATTTAGTATGCAATAATTTTTTTTGACAACTGATACAATATTAACCGAGCCCATATTCATGCCATCTTTTGGAGACGTGAATCTGTGTCTTCTCGTCAACACTAGCTAAAATTTGTATATCTCGATTGAACCCCTCTTGGTGCCACTTTGTAGTGGCGTCAATTCCAACTTTAGACCCTAAATTAAGCAGAGGCGAAGATGGATCCAGAGTATCCGTTGGTGCATTCTCGATAAGCATTAGGTCGCGTTTTGGATCCGTCCTTGTTGTCACCGCCCAGAGGACTTCATCCATATCATGCACATTGATGTCGTGATCCACAGTAATGAACATCTTCGTTAATGAAAGCTGTCCCATTCCCCAAAGTCCCATCATTACCTTCTTGGCTTGTCCTGGATATCGTTTCTTGATGGAAATAATCGCAAGTCCTTGAAACCACGCTGCTGGAGGCATCGAGAAATCAACTACCTCTGGCTGGAACATCTGTATCAAAGGCAAGAATGACCGTTCTATAACCTGCCCAATATAAGCATCTTCAAGGATGGGTTTCCCTACTACCGTAGTGAGATATATTGGGTTCTTCCTCATGGTTATGCAAGTCAAGTTGAAACTTGGATAGGGTTCAGGAGGCGTATAATAGCCTGTATGATCGCCAAATGGTCCTTCCATCTGCGTATCATCTGGGTCAACATATCCTTCTAATACTATCTCCGCAGTAGCAGGAACCTCAAGATCCACCGTATTGCATTTAACAAGCCTTATGCCTTTCTTCCTTACGATCCCTGAAAAGAGGTATTTGTCCATGCCTTCAGGAACTGGTGCAACGGCGCTAAATGTAGTCGCTGGATCTGCTCCTATTACGACTGCGACTTCAATTCGCCCATCGATGATATTTGTCGCGTTATCTTGTGACCGTCTATCTTTTAAAATCTCTAGATGTTGTGCTCCGCGTTTGTGTATCTGCCAATGCATTATTGCCTTTCTTGCGTTTAAGATTTGCATCCTATATACGCCTATGTTAGTCACTTCGGTATCAGGGTGCTTTGTCACAGTTAGGCCAAAAGTGATGAATTTTCCTGCATCACCTTTGAATGACTTTAGTATTGGGAGGGTAAATAGGTCAGCTTTATCTTCAGTTAAAACAATTTCTTTGACTGGTCCATTCTCTATGTGCCTCGGACCATAGTCAGAAATTTCGGAAAGCTTGGGCAACATTCTCAGCTTGCCAAATACACCGGTGGGCATTTTCATTCTAGTGAGCTCTACGATTCGACTACCTATCTGTGAAAAATCATCTTCTTCTAGGGCTATCCTTAACCGTTCATTTGATCCGAACGTATTGCCTAAGATTGGGATTGAATAACCCTTGACGTTCTCAAAGAGAACCGCAGGTTTATCTTTGGCGTACATGAGTCTACGCATTATTTCAGCGATTTCTAGATCCGTATCTACAGAAGCCTTCACCCTTTTTAATTGTCCTTTTTCTTCTAGCACGCTAACGAGATCCCTCAGACTCTCAAGAGGCATTGAACGGTACAGTCATTGCTCTTAACTAATAAATGAATCCAGTTTGGGCTAGATTTAGCCATCGTGTTGTGCGTATGAATATTGCCTCACGACTCACTAGTAAAACTGGATGAGACTGTTTATGGACACTATGAGGGAGGAGTATGACTATGCAAACTACACCTGCTGGTAAACTTAAGATTTGGCTTGGGAGAAATGAGATGGGTGGGCATTGTTGGGAGTACATATCGTAATTTAGCAATCTGCTTCAAATCACGGCGGACTCCCACAGAAGGAGGTGAAAAGAAGGATGTTATCGAACTGATCAAGTCTATAAGGTACTTCGCATGTTTACCCTATGTGTAAAAGGCGGACTTGGCAAAAATAGTTGTAAAGGATGTAACTAAAAGGTTCGTGGAGAGTAAGACTGGAACAGTAGTAACAGCAATAGAAGACATTAATTTTAACATCGACGAAGGCCAATTTGTTTGTCTAGTTGGACCCTCCGGCTGCGGCAAGTCAACAATGTTAAATATTCTGGCCGGTCTGGAAACTCCTTCTAGCGGGACAGTGGTACTTAATGGAAAGCCCATAGCTGGGACTGGACCAGACCGGATCATGGTGTTCCAGGAAAATGCTTTATTTCCCTGGTTAAGAGTAATTGAAAACGTTGAATTTGGCTTGAAGATGGCTGGAGTAGACAAGGACAAACGCTATGAAATAGCGATTAGATACCTTGACATGATGCAACTAACTAAATTTGCTCATTCGTATATCTATCAACTTTCTGGTGGAATGAAACAGAGAGTCGCTATTGCTCGAGCGTTAGTGATGGACCCAGAGGTGTTATTGATGGACGAGCCATTTGCAGCGTTGGACTCTCAAACCCGTGATTTACTGTTGGTAGAGTTGCAGCTAATTTGGGCAAAAACCAGGAAAACGATTGTCTTTGTTACTCACAACATACTTGAATCAGTCTGCCTTGGCGACAAGGTCGTTGTATTTACAAGTAGGCCTGGGCATTTAAAGAAAGAGATCGCTGTTGATTATAGAAGACCCCGCCTCAGCGAAGATAGTAGCCTACAGCCTTACTACCGTACTATCCTAGATGAAGTAAAGTCCGAGATGATTGCTGCAAAAAAACTAGAATAGCGTTTATTATTAACACAGCAAGTATCACTTCGAACCTTTCAAAGCTGCTTGTGCTCACCTCGAAACCGAAGCGACTCTAAGTCTGATTTGCAATAGCTTTTAGAACTTCAATTGCAGCCGCGAAATGATTTGGTGAAGTGAGCAGTACTTCGCCAGCAATCTTATTTGCTTCAAGGATGAAGCTGACGGGATCCTCTGAATACTCACTCCAATCCAACCCTATCATCTGAGCAGACTTGAGATTTTTCTGGGAAGGGATCATTATACATGCAACAATTCTTGTGCCATGCAGTTTTGCCAAATCGGCGAGCTCTCCCAAATCAGCCAGAGATTCGATAGATTGCGTTACCAATGAGTGTGCCCCCGAAAGTATTTTTTTCTCTACCTGAATTCTGTCTTTGGCCTTGGAAGGGACAGCTAGACTAAAATGTATATATCTATCATATTTTTCGCTCTGCAAAACCCTTAAAATTTCGGTCGGCTTCAGGTTAGACGTCGACGAATCAGGCCCTAGCTCATCTCCTTTCAAGATTAGTATACTTTCGAGTCCCAAAAGTATAGCATCTCCAACAAATTGCATAAATGAAGTATAATTGCGATCACGAGCCCTAACGCTGCAGCTTATTGGGAGATTGTTTCCTGCACGTCTAATGAAATGAGCGACTGAAATTCCTGAAATTCTAGGAACCCCCAGTACAGAATCAGTAATGTGGATTCCATCAATTAGTCCAACCAATTCATTTGCCCTCGTGACTAATGATGATAAAGATCTTCGTAGTTCGTGCTCCTCAAAATAGCGATTCTGTACTGTTTTCGGAGGATTTAGTTCAAATCGTATCTTTTTCATCTGTTCATCATTGAGCCAATATCTTACAATATGTCTCTACGTTTAAAAATGGAGTATAGTTGTAGGATTCAAAGGTAGACGTGTAGCACTTCACCTCTAACCAATCAATTCTGCAATTATTAAATGCTTTTTAGAAGTTGTCATCTGTTCGTTCTTTTTCAATTCAAAGTTCTTGGTGTGGGGGATTCAAGTGGAATAAGGAAGATTAGGACTTGTTTTCGGTGACTACAATCAATCATGGTATCATTCAATCATGCACCTCATCTCTGGCTTTAATCAGAGCTGCGTCAGTCACCATCATTTTTGCTTTGGTTCTGGCGAGGTCAGACAGATGACTCTTGCTCAAAAAAGTAGTCGTGCGCCGAATAGTGTATTTGACAATTTGGTGGAACCGTAACATAGATACCCTAAGGATAACATGTTGTAGAATCATGGATAGGTCAGATCTCCTAGCACGAATTTTGCCCCATTTGACTTGGCCGGCTTCATTAGAAAATCCGATTTCTGAGACATTCAGTTTGTCATCTGTGGTCGTTCTGATCCATTTTACTAAATCTTCCCCTCATATTCTCTTGACTCAGAGAAGTTCCAATCTCAGGTCGCACGGGGGAGAGATATCATTTCCTGGCGGAAGATACACCAAAGAAGATGAAAATTTGCTTAACACTGCTATCCGAGAAACTGGTGAAGAAATTGGCATCAGACTCACGGCAGATGACATTTTGGGTTGTCTTAAGGCGGTAAAGACACTTACGTCCAATTTTTTTATCGTCCCATTCGTCAGCGTCTTACAAAATATCGATGAACCTATCCCTTTTGCAGATGAGGTCGAAGCTGTAATAGATGTTCCCCTGATATCCCTCTTATCCACGATGAGTCCTGACACAGAACATATTTCTATAGATGAATTATACAAATTCAGATACGATTCCTACTTGATCTGGGGAGCAACCGCACGAATTCTCAAACAGCTAAACGGATTTATCATACAACCAGGGTGAAAACTAATCCTTATGCGAGGTCAATCATGAATTATATGTACATTCGCAGAAGGAGGCAATCAAGACTCAACGAATGCATTGTCAAATTTCTGCATCATTACGTGCCAAGACCCATCAGTACATGCCTATGCGAAATAGCAGGACGCGAGTAGCAGTATCAGTAGCATTGGCAATAGTAGCAATACCAGCAGTCATATGACCAATCCTCTACCTCAGAGACTATTTCCTACTATCTATTGAGTAGATTTAACCCATTATACCCAGAGGAAAATACAACTAGACATTTGATCTTATGTATGCATCTTATATTCACCCAAGGACATTGGGAGGCTTGGGTGATGATGCGAGTACTTGATCTTGTTGGCAGAATTCTTACGCACGGAAATCACGTGGAAGTCAAGAACTCTAATCAAGGATTAATGTTAATAGTCAGACCCCAAAAGATTCTTTCTCGCGATGTGGGAGGCTTGATAAGAGATGGAGGTTTCAAACTCCAGCGATGCTACAGTGAACCAGGAGGAAGAGCAGTGTTAGTATTCCTAAATGACCGACTCACGGAGGGCGAATATGTTGAATTTGGATAGGTATCTGTCAGTAAGAGTATATTTCATTGATATCACCCTCAAGCATTTATTGCAGTGTTACTTATTTTAGGACTGTATCGAGCCGTCTGACATAAAGCGAAAAAAAGGAAGAAGGCGAAGTAGCAAATCAAACCAGTATGGTTTTATTGTCAAAGCAACTTCTTTATCTCTTCGAACGAAGCATTAGTTTTAAAACCTGTAGGTCTAAATGAAGTCCTACTTGCTCGAAATCCTCCTTGAGAGAGCCGTTCCAAAAATGTATTCATTGGTGAGGGACTTGTTTTCATTGCAGATCCTACTTCATCAATCGTGTAGTAGTAAGGCTGGTCATCGAGCTCCTGTCCAGCTATGTGAAACAATTGAAATATTTTATGAAAGTATTTTTGAGAGGATGCTTGGCCAGAGTCAATTGAACGCGGTGATTGTGTTAGTAAATATCGTTCTGTTTCATATCCGCTGTTATTGTGATCGCGTAACGTAAGATTAGTGTCTCGGTACTTTGGGGCTGGAGCATTGTCGTCTCGGCTTACATCAATGCTTCTATCACTATAGGTATTTCCGTCAGCGCGAAGTATATCTGCAATTAGCCGTTTATTAAATATGGGCTTAACCCATAGAGGTCCAGCGATACTTAACTTATTTTCGTCAGCGTTGTTGTTTTTACCACAAGTACTACACGAAAGAGGCGATGGAAACACAAGCCGATGATCCTTTCTACCGCCGCAGTTGAAGCAGTGGGTAATATAGCCCAAGTTATCGATTAATTTGTTTGCTTCGTTACTATTCACATGAACTTTTACGTATACACGGGAATAGTGACGATGGGAGTGAGCGAATACTGGCTCTATTGAAAGATCCATTCTTCCGGCTACCAACCCAATTAAGGATATCAATATTCGAACGGCGATTTCATTTGAATATGAACAATTGATAGGTTTACTACCGTATTTTCTAAAACAGACCTTTGGATATTTTCCATACAGTACTGCAGTATCAGTCGCGGTCACAGAAATGAGACCCCCATCTGCCACTGCTCTTACTAAAGAATCAACATATGGGGATGGACTGCCAAAAGGGTCAAGGTCAACGATGACGTATCTCTCTTTCTTTTTAGAGTTGCGTTCATTCAGAAATACGTGTACGTCTTTCTGAGAGAATGCACACTTGTCCTCAACGTCATTGATCTTGGCTGATTTCCTAGCAGCTGAAATAGCAACTGGATTAAGGTCATTGAGAATCACCTTATCAACGGACGGAATCTCCCTAGCAACTCTAATAGCTCTGGCACCTATCCCGCTGAACGCATCTGCGAGAGTAATTGGTACTTTTTCAAACAGAGATCCATGCAATCTAACGAAGGAATTGTACATCAGAGTAGAGATATCTCTGCTCAGCTTTGCGGCGGGGTTGAAGAATGCAGGTGTCCTTGGAGGAACATTTGTACGAAGAGATTCTGCAGGAACCAGCAGGGTAGTGCTGCCTTCACGCATTAGGGTGAATTCTTCAGTCAACTTTCGATCAATTTCAACATTCTGGCTGTCGTTCCTCTCAAAGTCTCGACCACCTCCATCGTCTAACAATGCTCCATCAATTCCGTCCTTTTGGATTACAACTAGCTGAACGTTTGGTATATTACATGTTTCGAAAGGTCTGTAGTAGACAGACACATGAAGGGGGGTACTAATAGGATGGCATAAAACTGGGCATATGAAAAAAAATGGCAAAGTCCACATAATCATGACATGTGTCTATGCAGTCGAGCAGGCGGCTATTCGGTTACATCAATTTGAAACTTGATGAAATTGCACTAACCCCAATCGCTGATAATATTTTTTATTTCTTATTTTTTATTTTAGGCTGTTTAGTTATCATCTCACCGACCAGCCGAGCTCCCGTCTCCTCAATAATCAAAATAGGAGCAAGGGGCTGCTTGGATGAAAACTATAAGTAAGAAGGAGCATTTTTCTACTTACAATACCAAGTGACTAGGCGAGAAAGTAGATCTGTTGTTGAAAATCATAACCATTTAGGGATTAAGGTTGATAAATATTCAAGGTTAGGTGCCCTCGAGTATCAAGCAGGAAACCAAAGTAATAGAATCCTTGGAGGTGTGGACGAAGCTGGGAGAGGAGCAGTGATTGGTCCGATGGTTGTTGCAGGGGTAAGTTTTAGAGAAAAAGACATGTGTGAGTTGGAAAGGGTTGGAGTAAGAGACTCAAAAGAGCTTTCAAAAAAGGAAAGAGCTGAAAAATATGGGCAAGTTGTGGGAATAGCAAGATCGATTTGTATCTGCGTAGTACAAACTACAGAAATTGATGATCATGTTTCATATAACAGACTAAACCATTTGGAAGCTTTAACCATGGCACAGGTAATTGATAACATGAATGCCGATAGCATTTTTGTAGATTGTTGTGATGTGAACCAAGAAAAGTTTAGGACGAATATTCTGAGCTATCTCAAGAGAAGACTTCGAATGAGGAAGGGAAAGCTGGATATTTTTTCGTTCCATCATGCAGATAGTTTGCATCTAGCCGTTTCAGCGGCTTCAATAGTTGCAAAGGTTATCCGAGAAGAAGAGCTCTGTAACATTAGGAAGGTCCATCAAGGTATTGGTAGCGGATACCCGTCGGACAAGAAGACAGCTAGCTTCATTAGGTCTTGGATTGACGAGGTTGGAGTGCCTCCTCCTTTTGTTAGATGTTCTTGGCTACCTGTCAAGAGGATACTAATGGAACGACAACAAAGGCAACTAATACTTACGCAGGAATTT
>JAATVR010000509.1 GCA_014523665.1 Nitrososphaerales archaeon TH526 | reverse complement strand
TCATGCACCCATTTGTTAGAAATAGGAACACCGAAATATGCGCTCATTGTGGTTATATTGCGAGTTCAATTTGTGCTTACTGCAAAAAATGTTCGGTATACACAAAAGATACTATCCTAAATAGCAGTAATGATTCTCATCAAGTTTTTTACTCCATGGAATGAGAATTTTGTTTGTCAGCCATCGATAGTCATGTATTATACTATTTGGAGTAAATAATTATAACGGCAAATCTTTTCCTCGCAGACACAAGAGGCTTAAACCTGATCTAAATCAACAGTCTAAATCAACTATATAGAGGAGCTTTATAGATAATAAATATATATGAATAATTGAGTTTTTGACTACTGAAGGGTTAGCAAAGAGTGAGAATGCAGAATTAGGACATAATATCGGTAGAACAGTCGAATCAGAAAAATTTCCAATAACTATGGACGAATTTTGGTTCTCGATTGGTCCTAACGTAATTGTAGGTCCGTTTGATTTTGTGTGCGTAGACAATATTTACAATACCCGCACAATAGGCATCATAAAGGAATTGCGAACTGTATCTAATGTTCGTAGCGTCAAGCAGAAGCCAAATGGAGGTGCAACGGCCCTGTCTGAACGTCATGATTCAGAAAGCGCAATGATTGGTGGTAGAGATAATCAAGTTCACGGAACAAGGATTGCAAGGGTAGCCGTAATGGCAAATGTTCAGAATAAGAATGAAGGACAAGATGATAGGAGCAACAATAATGTAATTATCAGAATGCCAGTTGGAATTAATGCATCGGTAGCATTTGCAAATAGCGATGAAATTCTTTTAGCCTTGGGGATCCCAAAAATGGAAGACCCAGTCATGGCTGGAATAATAGAAATGACCAATGGGAATAAAATAGCGATACCAATGGCCATGTCATATCTAGCAGGACCCGATGCTGCACACATCAATGCATCAGGAATCTCGGGAAATTTGAAAACGTCCTATTTACTCTTTCTATTGCATTCTTTGTACCAAAAATTGATCAAGAAGAACGAAGTGGCAATCATAGTCTTTGATACGCGTGAAGATGATCTCTTGCATATAGATGAGGCACAGGGAACAGTTACTGATAGAGATAAAGAGTTGTACGATCTCTTACAAATATCCCCTGATCCATTCAGTAAAGTTACCTATTTTCTTCCCAGAGGTATAGATGGAAAGCCCATATCAGTTCACATCCCTTCAAACTATCAAACATATTCTTATGAATTGAATGACATATACGATAGACTTGATCTCTTGCTTTCCTCCGAAACCTACGATCCACGATACAATCTATCTGCAATAATTAATTATATTTATGAATCGTGGCCACTTAATGATAAGGAGGGTAAAACGATAACAACATGGTCAGATCTGGTCAAGTACAAGGACTACCCTTCAGAAATAATAACTCACAAATCGACATATCTGCATTTTTCTGGATTACTACAGAAGTATAAGAGATCTTCAATGTTTACCGATAAAAGAGAGACAAGCACTTACTTAGGAAACGAAATAGAAAGGATAAGAGCTGGGGACGTATTCGTCATTGATATTGCGATGATTCCTACTGTAGAAGAGCAATCGTTAGTTATAGGTGATGTCATGAAAAATATCGATGAGTTATATTCATCTCGCTCTAATTTTGAAGATGCCCGCCATGTCTATGATTCGGATGGACAGATAACAAGAAGTGTAGAACAGAGTCGTAGGCCGAAGTACCTTTTGATATTTATCGACGAGATAAATCGATTTCTTCCACAGGCTTATCCTATGGGTCGACGAACCTCTGTAGCAGAACAGATCACAAAAACACTGATAGCAGGTAAATCAAGGGATACCATCCTTCTTTCAGCTCAGCAATTTAAGAGTTCAGTTGATCCTATTTTACATGACAATACTGGAATCCACATGATTGCGAAACTAGGAATGTCTGAATTATCAAAAAGTCCTTATGCAATGTTAGATGTTACAACCAAACATAATATTGTGCATATGGACAAGGGTGAGATAGTAATGATCCAACCTGCAATACGGCATCCTGTAAAAGTCACATTCCCAAGACCTCCTTTCAAAAGGCTAGGTAGATAGATTAGCTAATATGATTCATTGAATAACTATGCACGTACGCCTTTCCTTTGACATCGCTAAGATCTTTTTTTGCTGTCTCGTTACTAAATATGGGCTCTCAGGAAACATCAATGAATCCGACTCAAGCAACGGAGCTTATTTCAGGAGGCTCTTTATCAAGTTCGAGGATGGCGGCAAACTGTATAATTGATAGTCAGGTAAACTAAGGTCAATATTTCACCCTATTTCATTTACCAACCTATCACTTTCTATGAATCCTGATGCTACATGCCATGAACAAGGCCTTGTCTTGAATATTTGCTTTGTTACAAAATGCAATGTACACTCATTAATACTCTTTGGACTAAGGAAGAAAGAAATGAAGTAATGCCAGACCCTAATGGGAAGCACGTTGTCTTCTGACTGCTAAAAGTTAAAATCACCTCCGAAATCCATTCCCGAGCTCCCAGAGCTGTCAAATCCTCCCCCCTCGAAGACTCCGCCCCCGCTGTCACTTCCAGAATCAGCAGCACCCGAGTCTTCTTGGCCTGCTGTATCTGAACCTGATGCGGAATCAGATGCCCCTCCAGTATCGCCGGCCATTGAACTTTCCTGAGGACTCATTGCCATCCCCAGAAATGACATCGCTGAGGCGAAGAACAAGACGTCTAGTAAACCAGAAAACAACAGAAAAGGTATCCAGGCCCTTTCTGTCCCCATAAATGACTGGAATTGAGCAGTGTTACCATTACCGTAGGCTTGCTTAAGATCATTGGTCTTTTGCTCCAACTCGCGCTTCTTCGAATTCAACAAGTCGTGACCAGTTTTATTAATCGCGAATTCTATCTTGCTCCTAAAGAAGCCTTTTTTTTCCGTTCGGTTCACCAAGCGCTGGACAGCAAGATCGTTAAGTATCAGTTCAACTTCTGTTTTATCAAGTTTAGTCACTGTACTTATCTTGTCGGCTGTTTTCATACCTCGACCAATTGCATCCAGGACCATGAAATGATTAGGGCTATCGTTAACTTTCATCTCTCCTGACATCTGTAATATGGTTTACACCACGAATTATAATAAATTATTGGTTTACTGCCTGTTGTAACACCTTGCCTCAAACGAATAATATACGGAGTTTTGTTGTGCCAGTTGAATAACACAACAAGTTTTTGGCCGATTTGAATAAACGTTCGTTAGTATGGCTATTATCCCATGTACCTCTGACTAAGGCTTTACTCACACTCATCTAACAATTCAGAACGCAAGTGCACCAATTAATCTGACAATCCTGGAAGTACTGATGTTACTTGCCAGGCTTATCGGCTTCTAATACAAAATACCTTATACATACACTTTTTTACTTACCGACTGCTTCCAGTTGTCTTGATTATCGTGTTCATATGATTGGAACTGTTTGCTATGGTCTTTTATAACAGCTATTTCCACAAAAAAGCTGCTCTCAAGGTGGCTTTAATATTCTTTTCAACTCTGATTCAATCCTTTAAACAGGCCTTAAATCGTCTTGCATTTATGCGAATACCTTTAAAAATCGGAAGCCTTTAAGCGTAATGCAGCCGGTGATGTGGGCAACGAACTACGATTGAGGCAAGCCAAATTTCTGTCAAGTCTTTAAAATGCATGAAGGAAATAAGAGTCGAAATTCAGAGCAAGAAGCTTCTCTGTATGCCTTACAAATATGAAGCATTTGGCAAACATCCTCATTATACGGAAAAATAATCCATAAACCGGAACCGAGAGGTAATAAAAGATATTAGTGATGTAATGCACTACTATCGTTCATATGCGTTCAGTTCAAGTTTCTAAAGCTAAAGGCCCTCTTGAAATTGTGGAAAGAGACATTCCAGAACCTGGTGCTAGACAAGTTCGTATCAAGGTACAAGCTTGTGGGGTATGCCATAGTGATTCCTTTACTAAAGAAGGATTATTTCCAGGCATTCAGTATCCAAGGGTTCCGGGCCATGAGATCGCTGGTGTCATAGACGAAGTAGGCAAAGATGTCAATCATTGGGAACTAGGCAAAGATGTCAATCATTGGGAACTAGGACAGAGAGTAGCAGTTGGTTGGCATGGAGGCCATTGCGGTCATTGCGAATCTTGCAGACGCGGAGATTTTGCTACTTGTAATTACGCCCAGGTACCAGGAATTTCATATGATGGAGGATATGCAGATTATATGATTGCACCTATCGAAACTTTAGCATCAATTCCTGAGCAGCTTTCAGCTGTAGAAGCTGCGCCTCTTATGTGTGCCGGTATTACTACATTTAATGCTCTTCGAAATAGTGGAGCACGTGCAGGCGATGTAGTCGCTATTTTTGGAATGGGAGGACTTGGACACCTTGGAATTCAGTTTGCCTCCAAGATGGGCTTTAATACTGTCGCCATTGGGAGGGCAAGAGACAAAGAAGAGGAATTGATGAAGAATCTGGGTGCAAGGCAATACATTGATAACAAGTCACAGAACGCGGTCGAAGAACTTAACAAGCTGGGAGGAGCTAAAGTAATACTTTCAACCGTTCCAAGCGGAAAAGCGATGACTGAAATCCTTGGAGGCCTTGCAGCCAATGGGAAGCTTGTCGTAATTGGAGCATCTGATGAGCCAATTCAAGTACCTACATTTCTAATGATATTAGGACGTCGATCACTAGTAGGCTGGCCATCTGGTACGTCAATCGACTCCCAAGACACACTCTCATTTAGTGTCCTCTCTGGTGTAAGGTCTATGAATGAAGTCTTTCCATTAGAGCGCGCGGCAGAGGCATACGATCATATGATGAGTGGTAAAGCTAAGTTTAGATGTGTACTTACGACTGGTAATTAGATGAGGCTCAGCGTGTACATGGTATTAATATATTGCATATATTTCGATATATCTCGAGATTCCTGACCTAACAGGATACCATGACAACCTTCCAACGTACTCATTTCCCAATCTTCTCTTCATCCGAGACCTTCTACTTAAATCTCTCATCAGTTAGCCTCCAGTCCATCAGATAGATTTCTTCCAGCCTATAATGCCAGACCTCACTTCAAATAATATCACGTGTTTGCTTCCTTTTGAAAGCATCGATCCTTGTGCTGGAATGCCACGCCTATCTATCTATTGGAGAACCAAGTTCCGGAAATCCTTTTATTTTTGAACACATGATAATTAATCTAGAATAGGCTCCAGGATGAAATTGGACGGTTAACCAATCACCATTTGTGGTCGTCCTATTATTGTTTATTAACCGACCGTTACTAGTTAAAGTACTTTTAATTCGCTTGACTCATTTATATACATAAGTACTATTTTGTAGTAACGCCTGAACTGTGGGATCGACTCTTCCAGATTCAGTCATGGTAAAACGGTGAGTTGACATAAGTATTTCTGCCCCTCCAAGCTTACTTTCCCATTTTGGTAACATGGTTTGTACACAATTCTCGTTGACCGCATCAATATAACTGGTGAAAATCAACCACGGATTATCAAAACGTCCCCCTTCCTGTGCAATCTCGCTAAAAAGGATTTCACTGTTAGCCTTACTTGCCGCGTTTTCCAAGTCCATGACGAATTCTTTCTGCACTTCAACATCCTCTTTTGTCCCTAATCAAGTGAGTGTCCGGCGACTATTGTATTAAAGTCATAGTTATTTAGCGCAATATTATGACTATAAAACCTGCAGTATCCTTAGCGATTGCCAAATATGGAAAGGGGATCCATACCCTCTATAAGAAGCTCTGGCACATCAGGGGTTTGATAGAAGCCAAACCACCAAGGCCCAATTCGTACCGAATTCTGGAGGTAGAAAATCAGGGAAAGGAAAATCCACAAGCACTAATTTGCTCGCATTGTTCGGGTGAGCTGCAGCCTTATGAGCAACTCATGAGCGACTCACTACTACTACTAACAGGATAGGGACCAGGCCCTGTTAGCTCCGTATCACGATGTTTCTCTGGACATCTCAAAGTCGAACATATAGGACTAGGGCCGGGATAGTCAGACACATTTATTGGCAGATTGCGACTCTCGTTAGCAGCTCTTTTCTTCTCTCCCCTAGTTTCTCCAGTCATATGATCGATGGGTTCCCACGAGCCAATTCCGTGGGTTAAGTGGATATGTCTCTGAGTGTTGTAATGTCGATTAGATTTATACTCACCATATGGGCAATTTGACTCATTTTGGACTCTGGTGAATGGGTTAAAATACAACTCAATTTTTCATTAAATAAGTTGGGCCTGAAATTGTTATTAATGGCAAATTACACTACTCTTAGCCAAGAAATGGTGCATATAGGTTGAATACATCAAGAGAGGATGCCATTAACCTTCATAGAGCGCTCAGAGGAAAGATTGAAATACACAATCGAGTTTCTATCGATACTGGTGTAGGTGATAACGAAGAAAAAGGAACACTTGGACTAATTTATACTCCGGGAGTTGCATTTGTATCTCAAGAAATAAGCAAAAACAAAGAGTTAATTTACGACTATACCTCAAAGTGGAACAACGTAGCTATAGTATGCGACGGAACAAGGGTTCTTGGTCTTGGAAACATTGGTCCAGAAGGAGCACTCCCTGTCATGGAAGGAAAATCCGTTCTGTTCAAAGTCCTAGGTAATATTAATGCAATTCCATTATGTATTGCTGCACAGGATAAGGAGGAAATAGTCAAGTTTGTCAAGGCAATTGAACCATGTTTTGGAGCAATAAATATTGAAGATATAGAATCACCCAAAGTTTTTGGTATAATGAAAAGACTCAGAGAGGAGCTCTCAATACCGGTTTTTCACGATGATCAGCATGGAACAGCTGTAATCACATTGGCAGCACTTATAAATTCTCTAAAAATAGTAGATAAAAGAATAGACAATATAAAAGTAATAGTTGCTGGAGCGGGCTCTGCAGGCTATGGAATTTTCAAGATTCTAAAAGAGGCAGGCTGCAGAGATATTATAGTAACGGATCGTAAAGGGGCAATATATGAGGGAAGGGAAGATCTCCTTGTAACTGCTGTTGATTCTCAAAACTTAGACAAGTTAGAAATAGCAAGAAATAGCAATTCCAATAAATTGCAAGGAAGTTTAGAAGAAGTAATTAGAAAAGCCGATGTTTTCATAGGGGTCTCTGGCAAGGCTGGACTAGTAACTGAGGATATGGTCCAGTCAATGAGCCATAGTGCGATAGTATTTCCCCTTAGCAACCCGGATCCCGAAATCATTCCAGCAGATGCTGTTAAGGGAGGTGCAAGAATAGTAGGGACTGGGCGCTCTGACTATCCAAATCAAGTAAATAATGCTGTAGTATTCCCATCAGTTCTTAGAGCTTTGTTAGACACTAGAGTAAAAGAGTTAGATGAAAAAATGCTTGTCGCAGCATCATATGCGATTGCTTCGCTAGTTGAAAAGATTCACTTAAAAGAGGATTATATAATTCCCAAAGTAAATGACCCTAGAATTCTTCCAGTGGTTACACAGACCTTAAAAGAAGCTATCGGGAGTATTACTACTAAAACAAGACAATAGATAAACCAGACAAAATTACGCTCAAGTTCGATCTATCTAATGTATTTTATCCATTCCTCCATTTCTCTCAGTAGACAGGCTGACTTTTTTTATTCCATGCATTTATGATTGGCCGAGTTCTCCTTTGGTTATGTTCACTCGTTGTGGCCATATGGGAATTACACCAAATTTCCCCTAATGAAAAGCTGCAGATGGTAAACTTGTGTATTCATATCAGTCAAATCACTACTGGTCTATTCAAAGTTGCAACCTGATGTTGATGCAGACCAGTCGAGTATCGAATCGAACCAACCCAATCAGTCATTGAATTTACAAAGCGCGTGAATCCTTCATCCGCAAACGTCTAGCTGCACAAGATGGTTCTTATGCACAAACATCGGAGTTTGGTATAGAAATGAGAGGGCTGCGCTTGAATAGATCACTGACTTGGGTATAGAATGCCAGATGAGAGAAACATAATCGTTGAAGCGCAACCAAACTTGATTTGATTGCTGCGGCAATTTTGACGATCATTACGAAACTAAATGGCGCACCATACGATACCATGGAGCAAAAAAGAGGGGAGATCTTTATCTATGTCTCGGGGCGATCATGGCATAAGAGAGCGAATCAGTAACCTTGGCAAAAAGAGTAGCGGATATAATAGTCGACTCGCTAATAGCGTCTGGAGTTAGGAGGATATATGGAGTATCTGGAGATTCTTTAAATGGGATTACAGATGCTGTCAGAAATCGAGGCAAAGAAAAAATATCATGGATTCATGTTCGCCAGCTGCTTTTGCAGCCGGAGCCGAGGCTCATCTTACTCGAGAGCTGGCTGTATGTGCAGGCAGCTGCGGACCAGGGAATACGCATTTGATAAATGGACTTTACGATTGTTATCGGAGCAGAGTTCCTGTCTTGGCAATTGCTGCTCATATACCAAGCAGAGAAATTGGAAGCTCATACTTTCAAGAAACACATCCGGAACTTTTGTTCAAAGAGTGTAGTCACTATTGCGAGCTTGCCTCACATGCAGACCAAATACCGCGCATTCTTGATATAGCAATGAGGACGGCCCTTTCACTCTCCGGAGTTTCTATCATTGTGCTTCCGGGCGATATTGCACTGCAAGAGGCTAAATCTACTAGACCTATCACACGCGTAAAACAATCCGAGGTAGTAGTTTGTCCCGGTCCGCAAGAAATTGCGGAGCTTGCAGATGTTCTCAATTCGGCAGAAAAGGTGACTATCCTAGGCGGTGCGGGTTGTCATGGAGCACATTCGGAACTGATCGAGGTTGCAGGCATTCTGCAGGCTCCAATAGTTCATGCTATGAGGGGAAAGGAGTTCATAGAATATGAAAACCCATACGATGTGGGAATGACTGGATTACTCGGGTTTTCTTCAGGATACTATGCCATTATGAATTCTGACCTGCTGCTCATGCTTGGTACTGACTTTCCGTATCAGCAATTCTATCCTCCTCATGCATACATCGTTCAGATAGACATTCGAGGCGAACAGATAGGTAGGCGTACAAAAGTAGATTTGGGATTAGTCGGAAATGTCCGTGAGACGCTAATAGCATTGATACCATTGCTTAAGCGAAGAGAACCAGACAAAAGTGATCGTCACCTGAAGAAATCCCTTGACCACTACAGAAAGGCGCGGAAGGACTTAGACGCGCATTCAATCGGCAAGACAGGGCAGATGCCAATACACCCTCAGTACGTGGCAAAGTTAATTGACGAGCTGGCATCACCTGAGGCGATATTTACCTGTGATGTTGGTACACCTACCATTTGGGCTGCGCGTTATTTACGCATGAATGGTAAGCGTAGGCTGCTAGGATCTTTTTCTCATGGCTCGATGGCAAATGCTCTGCCACAAGCAATTGGAGCGCAGGAAACATTTCCAGATCGTCAGGTGATTTGCCTCTCTGGAGACGGTGGGTTCACTATGCTCATGGGAGACTTTATCTCATTAAAGCAATTAAAGATGCCTATCAAAGTAGTTGTCTTTAATAACAGCTGTCTGAGTTTTGTAGAACTTGAAATGAAGGCAGCCGGATTCCTCTCTCATGCAACTGATTTGGCAGAAACCAATTTCTCGAAGCTGGCTGAAGCGGTTGGAATCTTGGGGCTACGAGCTGAAAGACCGGAGCAGGTAAAGACATTGCTAAGTCAGGCTTTAGAGCACGAAGGTCCAGCCTTGGTTGATGTAATTGTGAACAGGCAAGAGTTGGCGATACCGCCAACGATTACTCTGGAACAGATCAAGGGTTTCACACTCTATATGGTAAAGGCGGTACTGAATGGCAAGGGAGATGAAGTTGTTGACCTGGCGAAAACAAACCTGTTCACGTAGCATTAACTCTATTCTTTCCTGTTTAATCATTATGCCTACGACTATATTGATAACCTGTTTAGTGACATTATCTACTATTTTGTAATATCCTGCTCCTAGAGCCAGTATTGGCATTGGAAACGAGTAATGTAATGGACTGTTTTCGGAATTATTTTTCCAATATTGAAATGTAAAAATCTAGATCTCACGAATTACTACCAACCCCTTCGCCGCAGCCTGATCCGATTGGCCTGTCACCCACATCACGCCTGATATTAGAAAAATCTGGTTCATGAACCATTTGAGAGATCTCTTGGTTTATGGTGGGCTTCTCATCAGTTTGATATCTGTCAAAAGAGATCGGCCACCAAATAAACAAACTGATCCACATGACATTGAGCTTGTTGGTTTCATTTCACTCTAAGGACTATTTCTCGTTTTATTTATCGATTTGTACGTTCATTTACTAATAACATGATCAAAAAAGTAATGGTCTAACCACAAATTAGGGAGTTACCGATTGGTAACTATACTACCTGAATGTAACTTTCTGAGTTATATACTACGCTAACTAACCCCAAAGTAATGGAAACCAAAATAATAAAATCAAGTTATCTGAAAAAGACCGTTTTTGTTCCTTCAAAAACCGTAAATGCAAAAACAAGCTGTCTAGAAGCTGATTTGAAATCCAACATAGGCATTGCAGAGATGAGCCTAGATCAAGTATTCAAAATTCTAGACAAGCAACTAGCTAACGATTATGTTCTGTTCACAAAGGCCCTTCACCCTAGGTTCGGCAGCTGTTCTACTTCACTCATAGGAGGGGGCCATTATGACTGAAGTTGGAACTAAAGACACCGCGCCGCTGAACTGGGACGTGTTCG
>JAATVR010000048.1 GCA_014523665.1 Nitrososphaerales archaeon TH526 | reverse complement strand
TGTTATCTTTCACAGTGTAAGTGAAGCTATCAGAGCCTGAATATTCCTTATTCGGGGTATACTTCACAGTGTCACCTGACACGGACGACAATTGACCATGTTTAGGAAGATCTACTATGTTGAAGGTCAGCATGGAGCCATCTGGGTCCGATCCAGATAACTTGATTGGAACGGGAACATTCATGTCAGTTGAAACACTTTTTGACTCGGCAACAGGAGGCTTATTACTAATGCTTATGCCAACTAACGCTTTACTACTGGTCATACCTTTGTTATCTTTGACAGTGTAAGTGAAGCTATCAGAGCCTGAATATTCCTTATTGGGGGTATACTTCACAGTGTCACCTGACACGGACGATAATTGACCATGTTTAGGAAGATCTACTATGTTGAAGATCAGCATGGAGCCATCTGGGTCCGATCCAGATAACTTGATTGGAACGGGAACATTCATGTCAGTTGAAACACTTTTTGAGTCGGCAACAGGAGGCTTATTAGGCGGTAGTGGCGGAGTAAAGCCCTTTACAGATAATTCAGTAATACCTGCCCAATTATTCTTATCGTTACCGAAGACAGTAATTCTAACATATCTAGCATCCACATCAGAAAAAGCGTTATATTGGGGTCGAATGGATTCGCCACTGCTTTTTCCTTCGTAAACCTGACCAAAGTTCATTCCGTCTTTAGAGACTGAAATTTCAAATGCGTACTGTCTGCTCTCTCCATTATACCAGGCGATACTTACATCACAGAGAGATTTAACTGCGCCTAGATCAGTTTGTATAAACGAGCCTCCTCCCAAACTAGACCAAGTTGTCATAAAGTCTCCATCAGCTGCATTCTCCGGACCCTCTCCTGATTGGCTAGGACCGGCCACGAAATTAGCTATCGGAAGCTCTTCACAAATTTTATACTCTTGTCCTATTTTTCTTATATCCCTTCCATTTACACTTATTTCTTTAACAGCTGCAGTTTCATCTTCACTGTTCCCATAAACTGTAAGTCGAATCTGTTTTGCCATGGTATCTGGAATCGGGTATGATTCTCGAAGGTCAGAATTTCCACTACTTGTAGCTCTAATCATATCTTTAAATTTAGTACCGTTTTCGGATACTGAAACTACAAAGTTATACGATCTTTCATTGTCATCGTCCCAAAGGATGTCGACGTCACAAATCGATTTATTTGCTACAATGTCGAACTGTAGGTAGGCGCCAACTCTATCCTCAGACCATTGTGTATCCTCATCATTATCAAATGCTGACTGAGCATTCATATCATCGTCTTTACTATTATCAATGTTGCTGCTCGATACGTTTTTGATATCGATCGGTTCATTACATTCAGTTTTCGGATAAATTGTTTTGTCATGCGTTTTTGAAGTAACTCCCGATACACCCAAGTTATCTTGTTGAGACATCAATTGGGCACCAACAAGATCAGACACCGAAATCATTGATAATAATATCAGGAATACGGTAAAGGAAACACTTGCTTTTCTAATATTGTTACTATCCCTCAGATTTGATAGCTTGATCACAAATAACGATAGCAATTCGTTAATAGATTCCATTCACAAATCGCTGGATAATTAAGTATTTATAAAGAACTGAAACAAATACTAAACCTTAAGTTAGTGGGAATCGAAGATAAGTATACAATCATTTTATCGAATATAACTATCCAGAATAATAAATGAGTATTCTCCTAGAAATTTCTTAGTGAGAACTAGGCAACATTCCAATTGTGATAGACATTTAGCGTGTACTACGATACTTATACTGGAGGAGGATATCTCGAGATTACATCCCGACGATAACACGGTTTTTAATGCTTGATCAAAGTTTTATACCACCGCTTTTCATTTTACAATAGTATGGGTAAGGTGGATAAAGGTGTTGCATGTAGCGTGCAAGGATGCGATCAGATAGCTCTTAGGTCCATGAGTGGAAGTAAAGCTGCAATGGCCATTGATCTAATGATCGATTCCTCAAGCAAACGGATTTACCTTTGTAGACAACACTATAAAGATTGGAAAAAAAATACTAAAGAAGATCGAGAAAATGAGCGAGCGAGATGGGACTAGCATACGTTTAAATGTCCAAAAAGTGATACAGAGGTGCTCTTAGACAATTCATTTCTTGACCCACTTCTCCTAATAGCAGCTGTTTCATAGTTCAAAAACCTTTAATCATCCAAGTATTCCTACTAACTTCCATAGAATGCGAGTACTTCAACTTCACGCTGAAATCTTCGAGTACGAGCCGATTGCAATAGAGATAGAAGAAAAATATGCTGATCAGGATGTATCTCGAGATAAGGTAAGACTTCAAGACCTTGTTGTTACACTTATGGCAATAGAAGAGGGCGATGACTTAGCTATTGTCAAATTTGCTGCAAAGGACATCAAGCAATATATGAGAAGAGTCAAGAACAACACGCTATTAATTTACCCCTATTCTCACCTGAGCTCAAACCTTGCATCACCACAACAAGCCTTAGAGATTATGAAAATGATGAAAGAAGAAACCATGAAAGAAGATATCGAAGTGAAGAGGGCGCCTTTTGGATGGACAAAATCATATTCAGTTAAGGTCAAAGCTCATCCTTTAGCCGAAAGTTTTAGAACCTATGATAAGGGTTCAATTACAAACTACTCAGAGAAGGAGAGTAATTCGCTCTCAAAGATAGCGCTCATAAATTCTGGTACAGATATATCCAGTGCCCTTAGTGCAGAAGATTCATTACGATCACAATGGTTTGTGTTGAAACCAGACGGGAACATGATTCCCTTAAATGAATACAAACATTCGAACAATCAAATCAATCTGAAGAATCTAATTAGATATGAGATCGAGAAGCGGAGAGCTGTAGACGAAATTCCACCTCATGTTAAATTAATGCGGAAATTGGGTATAGCTGATTATGAACCAGCATCCGATTCAGGGAACATGCGGTTCTATCCTAAGGGTAGATTGATCAAGTCGCTTATGGAACAGTACGTTACCAAAATGGTGATGGACTACGGTGGAATAGAAATAGAAACGCCTATAATGTATGACTCGAAACATCCATCACTGGAGAGTTACTTTAACCGATTTCCTGCTAGACAATACAACATCGCTACAGACCATGGGAAACATTATTTCCTTAGATTTGCAGCTTGTTTTGGCCAATTTCTGATGGCAAAAGATCTATTGATTTCTTACAAGAATCTACCTCTTCGACTTTATGAGCTTACCAGATATAGTTTTCGCAGAGAGAAGACCGGAGAAATAGTAGGCTTGAAAAGATTGAGAGCATTCAGCATGCCTGATTGTCATGCCTTTTGTAGAGATATGAAAGAGGCCAAATCGGAGCTTCTAAGGAGATTTGATTTATCGACTACTGTGTTGAATGATTTGGGAATTTCAACCTCTAATGACATTGAGATGGCAATACGGTTTACCGAGGCTTGCTTCCAGGAAAATAGAGATGTGATTGTCGAATTAGCTCGAAAATTCGATCGTCCTGTGTTGGTAGAAGTTTGGAAAGAGCGGTTCTTCTATTTTATCCTAAAATGGGAGTTTAACTTCATAGATAATCAAGGTAAAGCTTCTGCGCTTTCCACTGACCAGATTGATATTGAAAATAGTCAACGGTATAACATAACATTTGTCGATGAAGATGGCTCGAAAAAGTATCCAGTAATCCTCCACAATTCACCCAGTGGAGCAATTGAACGCGTTATCTATGCATTACTAGAAAAGGCTGCAAAGGATTCAAAAACTGGCAATAAGCCTGCGTTACCACTATGGCTGTCGCCCACTCAAATACGTTTAATTCCGGTAACCTCAAACCATATTGGTTATTGTATGGAAATAGCAGATGCAATTTCTAAAAAATGCATTAGAGTAGATCTAGATGATCGAGATGAATCCGTAGGGAAAAAAATCCGAGATGCAGAAATGGAATGGATTAACTACATCGTTGTTGTAGGGGATGCTGAAGCACAGGAAGCAAAATTTCAAATCCGAGACCGTTTGAATCCGAGTGAAAGAAAGACCATGGTAGTAGATGAATTGGTCAATGAAATAACAAATAAAACTACGGGTAAGCCATATCTACCTTTGAACCTCCCCATGTTACTATCGAAGAGACCTCAATTCGTCAGCTAACGTACCCATTATTCAATTCCCCATTTGTGACTAAATCCTGTAACTATGAATAAGCCCTTTGAAGATTCACCAATATCCTGTAAAGGGTTTGGACAGCCAACGTACCCTCCCTATAATCATCATTTCTAGCAGCTACTTCCACCAGATCCATGGCTATGAGCTTGGAAGTGGAGCTTATACTTTTAATTATCTTAGCCACTTGAAAAGGGTCCAAACCATAGGGTTCAGGACATCCGGTGCAGGGAACATACGATAGATCATAAACATCTATGTCAAATGAAATATAAATAACTCTATTGTAAGTAACTTCTTGCAGATATAGTAATAATTTATCAATATCATCATGAATAGTCCAGGCATCGAATGTAATGACACCTTTATTTAATGCAATTTGATTCTCTTCTCGATCACACTGTCTTATTCCAATCTGAACTAGATCGTCACCATGAATGTGTCCGTCGTTGATCAGGTGGTAAAAAGGGGTTGTGTGACACATGACCATCCCACAATATTTAGGCTTCAAGTCTCTATGAGCATCGAAATGGAGTATCAAAGGTCTTGTATCAGCCAGAGCCTTAAGCTGGTAGTATGAGACGGTGTGTTCTCCCCCTAATAAAATTGGAATCTTGTTACTTGATTTTATACGCTCTGTAGTCATACTGATGTTGGCTCCAACCGATGCAAGAATGGAGCTCAAACTGCAGCTTGAATCGAGTTGGGGAATCTTCAAATCGCCTAAATCATATATTTTGACCTTATCAGCCAAATCGATATTTTCTTCAAATATGTACGTTTCTATTTGTTTTGCAGAGGTCAATCTAATTGAAGTGGGTCCTTCCCTGGTACCTTTCCCAAACGAGGTTGTGAGGTCCAATGGAACTCCATAAACTATCAGATTTGAGTCGATAAGCGAAACTTTTCTAGGAAAATCAGCGAAAGGTACTCCAGCATCGCCTAATTCTGGAGAGATAAAGAGTGATCGGACTTCCTCCAAAATAGACAATGGATATGGTCGAACTAAATTATAGTATAAATGTTGGCGCTTTACTGTCGATTCCTTTTAATTGAGACCATACTCAGCCAATCGTTTGCATATGTAGTACGGTACGAAGGTCAACTCTTTCAAACACAATGCATTATAAATGGGAGTCTGCCTACAGCCTCCAAATGAATATGAGTTTGAGTGTCATAGCGCTAACGGTTTCTGCCGCTGCTATCCTAGTCTTGTTAGGCGCAGGTACCTATAGTTCATTTGAGCCAGTTTATGCTCAGGTAAATGTTATGCCGGGAACCGATGAACCTGCAAATACAACTTCAAGTGGGGGTGGTTCGAGTACAGTTCCCGCTGCTGGTATTCGCTTCAATGCTGGTGACATCGCACAGACAAATTCCATGAAATTAGACTCCGACGTACACAATCTTGTCATTCTGATACCTGACACAAGATTGGTAACGCAGGGATTCCTTCCCCTTGATGCGACCATCGTAGAGGGGACCAAAGTAATCTGGTCCAACGCCGACAATAGCACAGGGAGTCCTGAGGGCAATACCCATGGTATTTCACTTGTCCAGGACAGCGATAATCAAGTTGTTCTTTCCAATGGGACCATACCATTTGGAAATGCTGTTCAATATACATTTGACAGCCCAGGAACATATACTTTTTCAGATCCTACGAACACAAATCCAGCAGCTGCAAAGGGAAAAATAAATGTCATTGCTCCTGCTAACGCACCAGATAATTTGTCGACAAATTCAACCCAGGCCACGGCAGGCTTGTTTGTAGTACAAGCAGATGAAAAGGACTATTTTGACCACCATTTCAACACATTGGGATATCATATTGAAGATACTTACATGATACCTGGACCTGACGGAAACGATATCCAGGTCTACGTGTATACTCAGAAATCTGGCAAGGATTCTACAATAATTGATAGGACAGGCCTGAAGTCTGAGTTTGTGGACAGTCATATCGGGGATGATTGAGAGTAACTAAATGTAGAAAAAAAGTCCCTACCCTTTCTTTTTCCTAATTTTTGCCGAAAACGCTAGTTAAAAACGGTCGTAGCGAAACTCCTTGATTTTTTAGGCCTGAGAAGATTTGTTACGTTTAGTTAAACTTACCTTTTTACTAGTATTACTTAGGACCTTAGACTTATCCTCCCCAAAAGAGTTCATCTAAATTGGACTGACGGGGTTGTCCTACCAATGATTTAAAATTAAAGTTTAGAGATGCAAGTATCTGATCGAATGTAACTTCCATAGTTTCTAGGTATTTGTCAGTATCTATCTCTTCAGGCTTTGCGAGCTCAACTGGTTTCACACCTTCTGCTGTCCTGGTTTTCACATAGGAAATTATACCGCCAGCCCTTATTTCTCGTCCTTTTTCAACGAGGAATCTTGCTGCCTTGATATGTTGCGGAAGACCCTTATGAGAGTCCTTAGCGATGGCATCGGTGCCATCGATTGAGCCAGATTTTATATTTGAGTGGATAATTTTCGTTCCATATTTATCAGGTGACTTGTTTATCATTACATTAAAGCTCAAATCCTGCACCGGGATCTGACGGCCTACCAGGTTCTTTGCATTCTCCTGAAGAATGCTTTTTATCTTCTCTCTTGCGGATTCGAAATCATTCTCAGAATTTACTTTGCTCAAGATTTCTAACATACGGGAGAAAGCATTTCTAATGAAAGGGGGGGTATGAGACTTTTTCCCAGTGAGACCCTTAACATCAACCGTTCCATCAGACAAGACTCCAAGATAATTTTTTTTCAATTCGCTGAATACAACATACCTATATGTCTTATCAATCTCTAAATCGACTCCATATTTAGCTCTCGCCCATCTCGTGATTTCGTCTACTTTAGTAGCCGAAGGATTCTTCAGGAACAAAGAATCAGTATCCCCGTAAATAACATCGATACCGATTTCTCTACATTTTTCGATGGTAGAATAGGTAGTCATCCTTCCGAGAGCAGCAGTGGCATCGGCAACAGGTAAGCAATATAGCGGAAATATTTCGGCCCCCATCACTCCATAGCTAGCATTAAGGATCACCTTAATTGCCTGACTTACCACGCTGTAAAGCAGACGTTCTTCTAAACCAATTGATTTTTCCTTAGATAATTGTTTATAATACCTAACTCGCAGATCTCGTAGCGATCCGATAAGTTGCGACGTAAGTCCTTTGTTTTTCTTACAAATCCAGTGGGTTGTACCAGCTATCTGTTGACCTGCATCATTTTTACATTCTTGATGCGGGCAGTTAACCGTCTCATAGGATAAATTATACACTTTAATGATACTGGGATAAAGACTAGCAAAGTCAACCACTATCACGTTAAAATGAATTCCTAGCTTAGGTTCTACCACAAGTCCTCCACGGTACTTCTTTTCTTTAATGATAGCAACCGTTGACGAAGATCCTTTCGCACCGAGTTCCTCTCGTCTTGGGATGAGAAGGTTATTTTTTCTGTGTTCATAGTATAGCATTCCTCGGATCCATTGGTTGACACCAAATCTAGAAACATCGTCGATGGATGATCGTGCTATACGGGCTATCACTAAAAGAAGTTTCATGAGGAGATTATTACCAAAGCTAGTAAGTCTGAATGTTAGATCGGCATCTTTAAGACAGTATTCAGCCAGCTTCTGTATGGGTAGCTCACTAATGTCCAAATCTAAATCAAGCTTGCCTTCACCTAGCAGGGCCTGAGAGATCGCATTAAGTGTATACTCGGAATATTTATTACCAAATGCATAAATCTGTATTGATCTGTTCTGAAACGTTCTAAACAGATCAAGATGGATTGCGTTTCTTAGGCGAACTGGATCCGCTAATGTTCCTCGTTTCACAAAGCTATCTCTCTTTACTAGAATCGGTACTCGTTCCTTTGGGATAGGAGAATGCGAGATTGGATCGATCCTGGAATCCTGTGACCGGGAGTACAGATAGGGAAGATCAAAATCATCACCGTTATACGTGAGAACCATCGGATAGGAGTTTATTACCTCAAATGCCTTTTCTATCAATTCCTTTTCGGTGAGGCACACCTCTGCCTCAGGCATATTCACCATCTCAGCTGTATCTGAATCTCTTCTGCCCAAAACAAAAATCTTCTTGAAACCATCAGTACCAACTAATCCCACGGCGATTATTCTTCTTTCATGCTCTCGGGGAGTAGGCATTTGGCCCTCTTCCGATTCTACCTCAATATCAAGAGCAACTCTTTTGAGTTCCGGCACAGGTTGATTCAGGAGATTGGCCCAATTGGTAACATGACTTTTGTAGCCATTATTTGAAATATGTTCGAATTCATTACCGTTACTGTCACTATTATTCATAACAAGACGATTTAACGCCTCTTTAACTGCTCCAGAAATTCCGTAATCCTCATTGACAATGGAGTCACCTTTTCGTCTGTAGTATGATCCCGGGATCAGGCCAGAATCATAAAGATAGTTTTCGTGGTATTTGATGTCTGCTTCCCATGATCGTACTCTTTCTCTTACACTATTATCGGTTCCACCAATGGATAGTGGGTCAGGAGCTACGATTTTTATGACTTCAATAATCTGATCATTAATCAAATCTCTTTTCCTAGTTAGCTGAAGTGATAGCTTCTTATCCTCATTGCATATCGCCTCGGCTCTGTCCTTGTACTCCATTTTCGTATAGCAATAGGGCCTATGATTGGTTCTATCTCTCCAGGCGACAAGTCCATTTTCCTGGGAATCATAAAATAAAAGATAGACTGTCTGTTCATCACCTACATAGACAGAGGAAAGGAGGAGCCCGACCCGACCCTCCGGGAGCTCTGGTAAATCATAGAATCTTTTCCTTTTTTCAAATGTGGTTATTGCTGGCGGAGTGTTTTCCAATATATCTCAATCTTTAATGACGGATATAAAATGTTCAGTAAACGAGTCATTAGAATTAGCCAGCTATCGAAAATCGATAGATCTGTTATCAATTTTTGTCCATCATGTCAGCAACTAATTGAGACTTGTTTTGATATATATCAAGAATCAACATGATACACACAAATAAAATCATGACTTTGAACGAATTTCTCTTACCTGTCGAGAATGTAAAGTTTTATGGCAAGTGTCCTGTCGAATATTCTGGAAAGAAGTATAGATTATTGATGACGGACCGAAGGATCATTTTATTTGCTAAGCGAGGCCATATCCACAAGTCAAATGATATAGTCAGCGAAAGGCTTGACAGACTGCATGGGTTGGAATACTCAGAAAAGGGATTTTTACTTAGAAAAGCCAAGATATGCATACAGGGAACAGAGAAACTAGAAATTCACGGGCCGGTTTCAGAACTAAAAGTATTATTTAGCAGCGCACAGAAGTTAGTGAATCTTCATTGAAAGAATGGTCAGCAAGGAACCTAGTGATGCCAACAAATAATTTAATTTCTGCTTGATGAAGAATAGTGAAGCTCTAGTTCAGCAATCCAAACGTGAAAGATCTATTGGGTCAAGGAGACCTCAATATATACGTCATCAGGTATTTTTAAACGCATTAATTGCCGAATTGCTCTGTCGTCTGCTCCCAAATCAATGACACGCCTATGGATTCTTAATTCGTACTTATCATATGTGTTTGTACCTTGTCCACAAGGTGATTTTCTTGTTACCACCTTCATCTTCTTTGTGGGTAACGGATGGGGTCCCTTAAGTCTAATTCCGTTTTTCTCTCCGAGGCCCTTAATTTCGGAGCAAACAGTCTCCAAAGTAGAGAGATTGGTACTGGTTAGTTTTATTCTTGCTTCTTGAGGCAACTAGATCACTTATTTTTTGCTAGGATCATATTTTTCTATAATCCCTTTCACCACACCCGCTGCAATTGTAGTCCCCATATCCCTGAGTGCAAATCTTCCGATTTCGGGGAACTCTTTGAAGGTCTCAATTGCAAGAGGTCTCGTAGGTCTCACTCTAACTATCGCAGCGTCTCCAGTTTTTAAGAATTTTGGCTTTTCTTCTACAATTCCCCCAGTCTTAGCGTCTATTTTGGCTACAAATTCCGAAAGAGTTGCTGCTACTTGGGCTGTATGAGCATGTAGAACCGGTGTGTATCCTGGAGCCATTGCGGTAGGGTGATGAATCACAATTATTTGTGCCTCAAATTCTCGAGCAACAGAAGGTGGACTATCAGTTGATCCCAGGATGTCTCCACGCTTTATTGATTTCCTGTCAACACCTCGTAGGTTAAACCCTATGTTATCGCCTGCCTCAGCTGAATCCATCTGAGTATGATGAGTCTCTATAGACTTTACTTCACCAGTCACTCCAGACGGCATCACTATTACCTTGTCATTGGCCCGAACAACTCCTGTTTCAACTCGGCCCACAGGCACAGTTCCAACACCTGTAATGGTATACACGTCTTGAATTGGAATTCTAAGAGGCTTCCCGATTGGTTTCTCTGGAGCCTCAAACATATCGAGAGATTCTGCAAGTGTGGGTCCTTTGTACCAAGGTGTATTTTCAGAAAGTTTAACCAAATTATCACCTTTCCAAGCAGAAACTGGGATAAATTGAACCTTGCTCGTGTTATATCCGACTAACTTTAGCATTTTTTCTACCAGATCTTTCACTTCCTTAAATCTTTGTTCAGAATATGCAACGTCATCCATCTTGTTTAAAACCACAACTATCTGGCTCACGCCTAAGGTTCGGGACAAAAACGCATGTTCTCGGGCTTGACCACCAGGATCAGTGGCAGCTTCGGTCTCACCTGGTTTCACAGAGACTACAAGAACAGCAGCATCGGCTTCGGATGCTCCAGTAATCATATTCTTGATAAAATCTCTATGGCCTGGGGCATCAATAAGAGTATAAAAGAACTTTTTAGTTTCGAATTTCTGAAAAGCAAGGTCTATGGTTACACCTCTATCCCTTTCTTCCTTTATGCTATCCAAGACCCAAGCATACTTGAAGGTGTCACCCTTTCCCGTCGCTTCTGATTCCTTCGCGTATGCGTCAATAGTTCGCTGATCAATAACTTTTAAGTCCACCATTAAATGACCAACAGTAGTCGATTTACCATTATCGACATGACCTACAACAACTAGGTTCATGTGGGGTTTCTTGCTTGCGCTCATACCGGTAGAACATTAATAGGGCTTTATTTGTATTTCGTTGATTGTTAGTAAAGTTAAGGTGATCGTAGGTTGTTAGGATCGATTCGGTTAAAGTCGTCTTCAATCCGCACGATGTCGTCTTCATCAAAGTGGCCATACGATATCTCCAGTACAGTACAACCACTTGCCAGTGCCTTGATTCGGTGATGACTCTTCGAACCAATAGAAATATTATCTCCCTCCTTTACACCAAAGGTCTTGCCGTCTACCTCGACTTCTGCACGTCCATTTATTATCCTCCAGAACTCGTTTCTGTGTGTATGATATTGAAGGCTCAAACGGCGGTTAGGAGTGATATAAATCAATTTAACCGTACTTAACTTATTTTCATGAAATTTTTCGAACCTGCCCCATGGCCTATCCTCTGCGTATATCTTCACAACAATGGAAAGGAAGGTCATGTTTAAAAGTGGTTAACTCGTATAATCATAATACTTTAATTAAAGGAATTTTCACCATGAAGCAAAATATTGGAGAGCAAATTATCGGATTGTACACGACAGCAACATTCATTATGTGGTTGAATTAGGGGATCTAAACCAACCTCCAACACTGGGCATTGTTTGTGTCCATGTCATACCAACAAATATCAAATGACGAGGCTTATCAAAGCGACATTGAATACCCCAATGGAAGCACCTGAATATGGATCGTTGTAATATCCACTAATCAGGCAAACGTGTAATTCATATCTTCTAGAGATTCTAAGATCTCTAATAGTAAGTAGTCTTCATTTCCGAAGGCTCATTTATTAACCTTACATTATTGGGAGAGCTCTTCGATATTTTCGAGACACTGCATAACGAGTTCACGGCTGCGATGCATAACCCATGATGCAAATTTGT
>JAATVR010000508.1 GCA_014523665.1 Nitrososphaerales archaeon TH526 | reverse complement strand
TACGAGAGGAACAGGGCAGCGCAGCCTCTGGTCTATCAGCTGTCCGACAGGGCACGCTGAGCAGCTAAGCTGCCTAGGATAACTCCTGAAAGCATCTAAGGAGGAAGCCTTTCCCGAGAAAAGACAGCCTTCCGTAAGGAGTAGGGCGGCCATAGAATATGGCGTTGATGGGGTGGAGGTGTACGCATCAAGCTTCGGCGAGGTGTTCAGCCTGCCATTACCAATAGCCCAAGGCATCCAACCTTCAACTTTCTGAGAAAAGAAAGTTAAAACTTGTATCCGACTGAGCAAACTAATGTATGAGAATAGATAGAGATTGAATTGGCGCTGAGATGTATGAGCTGATGCGCGAATCGTGCGGTTGAACGTATGTATGTTAATATGTATGTTCAAAAGGCATGGACTCATCTTCTTTGCCATTATCAAGATCTTTCTTGTCCAAGATACAAGGTTGGCCTTTGTTGAACATCCCTTCAGAGGAAACGATAGATTACAGAAATGAAAGAATACACCAAATAGAGTAATGCATGCACTGCGTAAAGAACTCTGTATCAGCTGTGACTAGTACTTGTGAATGAATATCGAATGAACTTATGAGTCTTGAGTCTGCATTGAATTGATTTTTGCGCTACTTTTCTATACGCGACGGTGAATTTTTTCAGCTAAATTTATGCATATAGAATAGCTTGTAATTAAAATAGTTTGGCAATTGCTAAATTCCTGTTTCTCGTTCAATTTTTCGTTTATCAATTTATGGTTTCAGGAGAAATCATCAATCGTCTTAGCGCTACAATTATTTAGGGGAGCGTTAAATTTGCTGATCTGTTGTGTTTGTTCTTAAGTTGTCTTGTACCTACTTCTACGAATAGCGACTTTAATATCTGGTGTTTGCGTTTGCCTTCAGTATCGTCGTCATTGATATCATCATTGTCAACTGTGTTATTAGTATTACCTGGGTCGAATGAAGTAATATATCGAAAATCAAGGATTCCGCTCCATGTCGTGACATTAACTGGCAACGGCGGCGTTGATGCTTGTCTTGCCATTGGTGGATTGGGGTTAGATGTTTCTTGACACAGGTTCCTAATTCAGCACAATTTACTTTGAGCAAAGGTATTAATGACAATAAGGTTAACCATGCAACTAATAGTAAAGATAGTAGTAAGAACAGCAAGGCCGAAACCGTCAGAGGATTGGCCAGAGATCAGGTAAAGAACTCTCGCAATTCTCGCAATTCCTCTAAGAATCAGCAAATTCAGTTTGAATCCGAAGTCCCTTCAATAATATGCCTTTCCCACAGAGAAGATGTTGATGGTCTTTCTTCTGCTGCCCTTGTGAAATCTGCATTCAAGAATTGTTATATTGTCTTACTTGACTACTCTAATCTGATAAGGCATCTCAAAAGGATATCTTATTTGATATCAGCATCTGCAGAGTCCATTGCTTCAGGATCTTTGAATACTGAAGTCCATAAGGGCAATGTTAGAAAAGTCGGCGATGATGATAAAGCTGGTAAAGCGAGGAGCATAAAGCAGAAATCAAGAAAGAACAAGAGACTAATTATCTGTGATCTGGGGCTTAACAAGAAAAATGAATCTGCGTTTGTCGAAGTTCTAGGCGAAATAGCTTCTAATGGATACAAAGTAGAATATATAGACCATCATGATGTAAGCGAAGAAATAAAGGGCGAATTGAGAAAGGTCGGTGTTACTCTCGTTCATTGTACTGACGAATGCACCAGCGTTCAAGTTTACCAGCGATACAAGAAAAAGCTCAATTCCTATTCTTCTTTCTATGCAGCTGCAGGTGCCTTAACTGACTATCTGGAACAGAGGCCTATTGCTTCTATGCTCGTATCAAGATTTGATAGGCATTTTCTGATGCTCGAATCCACTGCACTCTCTTACATGATTTCCTCTAACCAACACGATGAGGAGTTTCTCTTAAGAATTGTCGATTCTATCTCCAAGGACCGATTTCCACATGACATCGAAGGAGGCTTCATGATGGCTGAAAAATATGCAATAAGGGTTTCTGAAGCTGTAAAGTCCTTAGAGGGTTCGATAACTCGCAAGAGAAATTTGGCGCATGTTCGCAATGACTTAGATCTCACTGCAAGTGTGATAGTAAATTTTGTACTTGGCATTTCTGGGCGACCAGTTGCCCTTGTGTATAAACCACGGGATGAGATCGATTCATTTGTCATATCAATTAGAGGCTCGAAGGAATGTGAAGCTCATTTGGGAAGGATAGTCAACGAGGCTGCTGCCAATTTTGGGGGAAGCGGTGGAGGACATGATAAAGCCGCGGGTGCAGTTATCCCAAAAGACCATCTGGACGAATTCATCAATGAATTAGATCGGAAAATATGAGAAGCACGGGGACTTTTAATGCCTGACTTTGTGCTACTTTTTCTATTCCTTCCATCTGAAAATATTTGGCTCGTTGTATGTGAGCCTCCAGAAGCTGGATTTGACACAGGTGCAGTTCCAAAGGAATCTAAATCCGTCGCTGCGTAGGGGAACGGATAAAGACAAAGTTGCTGTCTTAATCATATTTCTCGTTTTTACAACTGTAACATGTTGAATATTCAAGCGGTAGAGAAATAGCAGGTAGGTAACAATTAATTTATGCAATTGTAATCTGGGTGACAAGTTTGTTTGAAATTGGCATAGAACAGGACAACAACGACAATAATAAAGACGGTGCAAGAATTATTGCTGCAACAAAAAATATACAGTACTAGCTAGTTAAAATGAATTCGAGTGCAAATCAGAGATTGCCAGTCATTCAAATAACGATGAGTAAAGGTAGAACTGTTGAACAGAAGAGAGAGCTGGTTCAGGTACTAACTGAAGAGTCTGTGCGTATACTTAAGACAAAAAATGAAAATATCAGAATACTGATCTATGAGGTCGAAGGAGAAAATTGGGCAGATGCAGGCGTTCTGGGTCTGGATATGAAGAACCGATAACTTATGACGGTGCAGAGCATTTCGATACCACATTAGAGCAACGTCACATGCACGACGTTAGGCGGATCAATGCATATGTCTGTGGATTCCAATTGATATCCAACCCTCGCGTCTAAAGTACCAGAGCAAAAGAGTTGTGCTTGTGACAGCGCCTATTAATAGAATTATGAGGGTAGTATAATTTCCAAAGATTGCCAATGCGGGATTATTATTGTCTCCGGGTAAGGGTAAGTTCATCCCGTAAAAGGTGCTTATTATTGTCACAGGAATTGAGAGTGTAAAGAGAATGGTAAGTATAGATAGGATTCTGTTTGATTTTTCTGAACTGAGCATGAAATCCGTATCTTTGTATATCTCTATGGTTTCTTTTGATTCGTCCAATGTCTCTAAGACCTTTTCTATGTGTTCTTTGACATCATAAAAGTATGGTGTCAGGTCCTCTTTAGAAAAGCGCTGAACATCTCGAGATAGTTCTATTACAATTCTTCTCATGGGAAGTACAAGACGCCTTAATATGGTGATCTCTCTTCTCAAAATCGAAATCTCCCTTGCTTCTGACATTTTTTCATTGAATACGCCTTCTTCGATATCGTCTATATTGCCTACAACCTTCATCAGAATGTGGAATAAATCGTCCACTAGGGTATCTATGATTGTATGAAGCAAATAGCCGGGTTCTTTACCCATCAGATTTTCTCTCTGACTTGGATTTTCCTGACACATCCTGAAAAGATCCATTAAGGGCTCAAGCTCACCTTGGTGGACTGTTATGAGAAAATTGGCTCCAAGAAACATTGACAATTGGCTAACCCTTGGAACATGCCTCTCTTTGCCCAACGACGGGAAGTGGACTATGACAAATATGTAATTAGTATGCCTTTCAACCTTTGGGAGCTGAATTTTTGATAACGAGTCCTCTAGATTCAGGTCGTGAAAAGAGTAAAGCCTACCAAGTGCATCCATCTCTCGCCTTGTAGGTTTTGGGAGATCGATCCACTTGAATCCATCGCTTTCTACTGTTCGCAACGATTTCACGAAATCTGTCTCCAACTTCGATCACGTCAGGTAAGCTTCCCATAATTTAGTCTTATAATCTATTGCATTTTACCTCTTAGCATGGGATTATCAAAGTGAGTCAGTCTCATGAAAATATAGTCTTGTGGTAATTAATGTCTAAATCTGCCTGCTGGCACGAGTTGTATGGCAAGTCTCAAATTGGGGTGGATTTCCATACCGATAACTACCTTTCGTCAATTTATTGACGAATGCTCAGATTTATTTATATGCGTTAGCACGATACTATTGCAGATTGTCGATCCGGAAAAATGGCCCCTTCTTTGATGATGTTTCGGAAAAATTGTTCCCTGACATTCCAGATTCTGCTTCTGCAATCTCAAAGGTTTTTTTAAATATTGAACAGTTCGAGATAGGACAAAGTTACGTTACAGCCAAAGTTATCAACAAGTATGGTGATAAAGTAGGACTTAATATTCAAGGTGGAAAGCCTGGAATCGAATTACAAGAAAGTCTCTTTAGATTACAAGGTAAGCAAATCCCCCATCATGTCTATGTTGTTACAAAAGTCAAAGATAGTGGAAATCTTTTGGTGCGGAAACTGCCTGTGGTAGGCATCAAGGATTGGCTCCTGATTTACGAAGACACTCTGTTCTTGCTCGCGGTCAAAGATAGGTATGATGAGATCGAATTTAGAGTTGTGTAAGCGAGGAACAAGTTGCTGGCTGCTGCTGATGAAGCGAGGTATCGAAATGTGGAGATACGGAAATGCCAAAGCAAGGTAGCGCTGTAGCGGAGTCAAATTTCACAACTCGATCTAGGTCTAGCCCAAGTGTTATCCTCTCAACCTGCAATCCATCAGAAACCTGATTATTTTTTCAAAACAATTTCGTGACACAAGAGATCGGTGATGAAACGAATAAAACAACAAGCGCCTAGCGCATTCCAGTTTTCACTGTACCTGCACTAGGCATGTTCCCCATCGGTTTGGTCGATGTACCTCTTCCTAATTCGTATGCTAATTTAAATGTGACTGGGATGGTAAGTCAAACTGTTTTTTTTGGAAGTTAAGTTTCTTACCCTCAAATTCTTAGCCGTTTGGTCCATTATGTTTCAGGTCCGCGTAGATGGAACTTCTCTTCGCATCTTGTCAATGCTATTAGGCTTGAGTCCTCGCATTAATGTTGAATCAAAATCAAAGATCGTGTCTTCACATTGTAAATCTAGCATTATCTGGAAAAGGTAGCATTTAATAAACATGAGATCACATACATTGCAGTTGAGCAACAACAGGGACTTTCTGTCACAACAATTAATGTGGATAGGAATATCTCTAGTAATAAGCCTCGCCATCTCATTCATAGTTCCGTTTCCGTACTCACTACCAATCATAATCGGAGTTTTTATACTTCTTAGCTTTTACGTGAGACAACGAGCCATGAAGAGAATGGGAATGTCTGGGACATCGATGTTCGGGGGGTACAATTCAGGGTCCACCCTTAGCTACTATTGTATGAATTGCGGAACGAAACACAATCAGGTGGCTTGTCCCAAATGCGGTTCCAAAATGAAACGTGTCGGTTCTTAAGTAGTAATATAAATCAAACCTTACTTGGCCATTTTTGCTAATTAGACTAATTAGTGTACCGTTAATTGCCGACTTTTTCTGTTGTATTTTTTGAAATTTTACCTGTTCAAGGGCAATTTGAGTAATTTTACTACTACAATGTTAGTCAACAGTTCTGAACTTGATTCTGTGAAAAGTGTTTTCGGTTGGAATTTTAGGCATCCCAGAAATATGACAAGTGTAATCTAGCCTTGAGGACTCGTAGAATTTGGATGAATTTAAGTCAATATTGTGTCGACTATACCTTTTATCGGCCATGGCACTTGCATTTTGCTCTGGCGTCTTCTTGGCTGGCCCAGGTAATCAACTGAGTGCTCTGGCACTTACTCTGGATGGCTCGTTCTACCTATCATATTATGACAATGCTTCTCCGAAACAAATGGGCATGGCGCTAGATGATCCGGGAACTGGCGAAATTTTCCCTCTATCAAGCAGCGGCAGCAGCAGCTACGATTATTCTGGTTCAAGGGGTATTTCAGTTCAACAAAATGTAACTCAGCACAATATTTGCAGCTCCAATACAGCATACTGTTACAATGAGGTCGACAATGATTTTAACGTTAATCCCCCTTAGGTATCGTTCGACGAGATAAACACGGACCATGACATGTTTTTAGCGTTAATTGATATTGGTAAAGAAGAACGGTCTCAAAGAGGAGTTAATAAAGAAACATGGAGAAAAATACGAATATGTTGCAATACAACAAGACTACGCTTGTAATCATAAATATGATTGTGATAATGTATT
>JAATVR010000507.1 GCA_014523665.1 Nitrososphaerales archaeon TH526 | reverse complement strand
TTGCATAATATATAACAGGTAAGCCGATTATTTAACTATAGTAGTGATAATTAACTTAGTAAGTATGCTTTACTGTATCTAGTAAGTAGCAACTTACCGATTTAATAATGACACGCGATCTATATTTTAGAATTGATACTTGTATCATTAGCCAAACGAGGTGTAATTAGACCAGTAGTTTCAAATGGATTCAAACTAGATCAAGCCGGAGAAGCTCTGCAAATGTTAAAAGATGGTAAAATTATTGGAAGAGGTGTAATAAATCCATGACAGGAGCATCTTCAACAGCAGCAACAGCAGGAAAATTAAAGACAATAAATCCTGCAACCGAACAGGTCCTGAATGAAAGTCTCTGCCTCACCTGTCAATGCCACTCTGTATACCGAACTGTTTTTTCCTCATGTTTTCAAATTCTCTATCTGACATATTTTTTCTTGCCTCCATTATCGTAGCCGCATCAGTCCCTACCAAGTATCTTAATTGAAGATCCTCAGATGTAACAGCATCCAGAATTACCTTTGCAACCTCTGAAGGATGTATTCCATTTTGTTCTATTTTCTTAAATGCTTCCAGCATACGGTTCTCTATTCGTCTATATGGTGACTTGGTGGGATCCGATGCCTTTGCATGTACCATCTTCAGATTCTTAATGAAGTTTGAAGCAACGCCTCCAGGTTCTATAAGTGATTCCAAACGATTCTAATTCATATTGTATAGATTCAGATAGGCCTTCTAAAGCAAATTTGGTGCCATGGTAAACCGAGTTTAGAGGCAATGCAATTCTTCCTGCAACAGACGTTACATTCACAATTTTACCTCTTCTCTGCTTTCTCATCGTAGGTATTACCGCTTGCATCACTCTTAGAGCTCCAAAAAAGTTGGTTTCAAATTGCGCCTTTATTTCATCCATTGAGGTTTCTTCTAAGGCTCCCATTAAAGCGTATCCTGCATTGTTAACAACAACATCAATTCTCCCTTTTTCCTCGGATATTCTATTAACTCCATCTATAACTGATTGTTCATTGTTAACATCAAGTTGAATAGTTTGTAATGAAAGATCTTCTTTCTTAGCGATATCAGTTATCGGTATGGATCCATCGTATAGCTTCCGTACCGTAGCATATGTATAGAAGCCATTTCTTGCCAGTGTAAGCGATGTTTCAAAACCTATGCCGCTTGAGCTTCCTGTTACAATTGCAACGCTCTGATCAGGACTAGCGTTCTTAGCAATTATATGGTATCTAAGCCAGCAAGTATTTACGCTTTTCATTAGTAGTAGTCCCGAAAATATTGCCGAGCGCAGTCTAGTGGGGTAGCAGAAATCAATAAAAGAGCTTAATATTTTGGTCCTAATAAGAGATATTGTTTGATCCGCTGGCTAAATAGAGGTAGATGACCGGTAGACGGTGATTGGAATGCCGACACATGTTTGTTAGATCACCTACCTGCTGGGGTTGAGATTGCCTATTCTTCATACAACAATCGACTTCAAGCCTTATTTCCATTATGTTAGTAGATCGTATAGTAAACAATATTTGCATACCACTAAGGATATATTGTTAGAGTTAAGCAGCAGATTGACGTGATACAATGTCCTAAATATGGTACCGAATATGGTACCCAGAATCAGGCATGTTGATTAAAAGTAGACTTGGCTAAATAGCTTCTGAGAGATAAATTTAAGAAATGGATAGGTAAGGGCAAATGCCAACTACACAACCATTGATTATCATCTAAAACCTTACATATGATTTCATAACTAATGCAATTATATGAGCCTTTTCTTTACAAGCTTATCTCACCCCGTTCAACTTCCCTCGAGACATGACAAGAGGAGAAAGAGTGATGCAAGAACATCTTACATACTGGAAGGAATTAACTGACAGGAATTTTGTGGTCCTCTTTGGGCCTGTTGCTGATCCAAATGGAATTTATGCTTTGGCGATTGTTGAAGCTGATGATGAAGCAGTTGTCTATGGCTTTGGCATAAATGATTCCGCAATAAAGGCAGATCTCGGCTTGAGATTCGAGGTTTTTCCTATGCTCCAGCCTATCTTAAGAGAGGTGAATTACCTTTAGCTGTGAGCATCTTTGTATTAGAGCGTGTACCATTTTATGATGATGATTTTGCTGTATGCA
>JAATVR010000506.1 GCA_014523665.1 Nitrososphaerales archaeon TH526 | reverse complement strand
GTAGGCAAGACATCAATGCTATGATCCTGGAAGCAGCGATAGCCGCAGAAAACAAGACCAAGATCATGTATAAAGCATATCTTTCTCACAGTCAACTTTGTGTCCATTTGACTGAATTACAGGATAATGGATTATTAGAATATAGGCTAGGTGAGCAAACCTACGTGACTACCCAAAAGGGGAAGAGGTACTTGGAAATTTATAATAATATGAATGAACTAACTTCTATCGCAGAGGAAGACTCTGCCGTGTAACCGTATTAAAAGGTAGGAAATTGATGCGACAATTTAAGATTAAATCCGGTAGGTTTGTTTGAACGAGTCACGCATGTTAAAAAAGCTTTTGAGTGAAACCACAATAAAATAGTGGAGGAAGTCCTTTTTCAGCCTTTCTAGGGCTCAAGTCTTGTGAAATACAGAAGCCCCCAAAGATTCTTCCTTATTTGATCTTATAGCGATCTACCTAAAATTAAATCATTTTGTATCTTAAGATTGGGTTATTAGTGAAAAGTGATCAATTTACTCCTCTTATTTATTTTTCTTACAGTGGAAACGATCAGAAACGTTATACTTAGCCACGTCAAGGATCATCATGTTGCGCTTACCTCGAAATACTAGTAAAGTGTGTTTAGTCAATTATGCTTCGTTTTAGGGCAAGAAATGGTTAAGCCTTTTGTTCTCCTCCAACCATCGAGGTCTGTAAAAGCCGCTAAAATGTTAGAGTCTCATTGCACCTGATTTTTATTCCTCAAAAGAATTATTACTAAAATTTATCCAAATAATGAATATTGGACAGTATTATTCTTAGTGGTTGTACTAGAATATGCAAGTTCAGAGATTTTAGGTTCAAAAGTTGTCATTAACTTGATCAAAATCTAGACAAGTCACTTTATGACCTGCGGTGTACTTTTACAACAATTGAAATGTCTAACGCCTTTACGGAGGCGATGTTTGTCTTATTGAATCGGTTAAGTCGTGTTTCTATAGATTAGAACGTATATTGAAAATTTCTATTAAACAAGGTCCAATGACACCAATTTTGGTATTGTAAAGTACTCATTTATTTTGGTTCTTGTATCGGTTCTGGACAATAGAAACGTTTTTAGCTACCTAGCATCTTTCCAGCCTTATTTTCCGACCTGCGCAGCCAATGGAGCTCAAATTTGTCAAATTTTTTTTCGAGAACCCAAACTTGGGTAGCAAGTCTTCTCAATTTTTCATTGTTTATTCCATATTTGTGGTTGATTTGATTCACCACTAACTGGCTATCAGACAGTATCACAATTTGATTGTCCTTGTTAATAACATTGTTAAGCGCAGTGATGATAGCCAAGTATTCTGCTTCATTATTGGAAATACCTTCATGATATTCCATATGAGATTCTCCTGTCTCGTCTATTAAGTAGCCATACCGGAAGTAAGGACTACCGCTACCATCTACATAAATGTGTAGAACCACCTGAATCGTTCATTTCAATTGGTCAAATCCGATATATAGTTATGTTTGACCAAATTCCAAGAAGAGATAATAGATACTCTAAAGATTAGAGATAAGAATGCCAATTTTAGTTGTATTTCTAGGATTCAAATGGGTAGTTTCTGGGTCAGCAGTCACATATTGATGTGAGCTCATCGAGCATGCAGGACCGAGATAAACAAAATATTTTAATTGATGACAACGATAACTTAATAGCCGATATGTTCTATTCTGCATCATGAATTCCACATCAGATGTTCAACTCTTGAGGCAAAAAATTTTGAATCCCAATGAATTTCTTGTATTGCCTGGGGTGTTTGACGCTTTGAGTGCTCGAATTACTGAGATCACCGGCTTCGACGCAATTTTTCAAACCGGTTACGGGTCTGCTGCTACTGTACTGGGTATGCCTGATTATGGTTTCTTGAATGCTGGAGAAACTATGGACAATGCTCGGAGAATCGTCCGAGCAGTGAATATCCCAGTCATAGTGGATATCGATACTGGATATGGAAACCCGCTTACCGTATGGCGTATTGTTAAAGACCTTGAATCGATGGGTGCCTCAGGAATTTTTTTGGAGGATCAGGTATGGCCTAAGCGTTGCGGCCACATGGCAGGAAAGGAAATAATTTCAGTCGATGATTATTTGCTGAAACTAACTGCTGCGATCGACGCTCGTGATGACAAGAACTTCATTGTAGTTGCTAGGACTGATGCTCGTGCCACATCTGGCTTGGATGAGGCTATAGAACGTGGCAGAGAATATTTTAAATCTGGTGCAGATCTCATTTTCGTCGAAGCCCCAAGATCGTTAGAGGAGCTAAAGGAAATAGGTAGGAAAATTGATGCCCCGTTGGTAGCAAACATGATCGAGGGCGGAATAACGCCAAACCTGACAGCATCGGAGCTTCAAGACCTGGGTTTCAAGATTGGTGTTTTTCCCCTATCTGGTTTATTCGCTTCAGCATTTGCTATGAAACAAGTCTTTGAGGAGCTCCATAAATCTGGTAGTACATCTAGAGAAAGGGATAAGATGATCACATTTGAAGAATTCAATAGGCTTGTAAACCTGCAAAAGTACATTGATCTAGAACGTAAATATACTACGCGCTAGGAATACAAAGACTTAGTCCTCGCAATGGTAATAGCATTGTCGCCACTTCTAGCTTCTAAGAAATATTGAGGTCATCCTATAATGAGGATTGCGCATGTGAATAATACAGCCGGAATCGCGTCCATCTTGTGCAGGCATCAACGATTGTCAGGTAGCGAAGCCGACGTATTTGTTTTCAACAAGTACCTGCACAGGCAATTCGGAGGAGAAAAGGTGAATTACCATTTTCCATTGTCAAGATGGAAATTCTTGAGGAAATTGCAAGGATACGATATTTGGCACTATCACTATCCTTACGGGTCACTAAGGAAAACACTGGAAAAACGGAGAGAAAACAGGACGTACCTTAAGCATTACCACGGAGATGATTTAAGGGGAAAGTATGATAGTGATTTTTGTCTAGTCTCAACGCCTGATCTATTGGAATTTGCACCTAACGGGGAGTGGTTCCCTACTCCATTGGATCTAGACCAACTTGTTTATACTCCCAGTAATTTCGACAGTTTAGCTCATTCCAGGAGGCCAATTGTAGCCCACTATCCTCACTACCGATTATACCAGAAGTACGGAGATTTATACTCAATCGCGCTTCAACAGTTACAAAAGGAAGACAAATGTGAGATAGTGACTATTTTTGACGTTCCCCGCAGCGAAGTTTTGACAATCATTTCATCATGTGATCTTGTTGTTGGGAAAATACTTCCCCAAATCGGGTGGTTCGGGAAATTTGAGCTGGAGGCTATGGCATTAGGTAAACCAGTAGTAGCCTACGTCAGTTCTGAGCTATTCCAACGTTATGACCCACCGATTTACAGAACAACTAAGGATACATTCAAGAGCGATTTAGAGTCTATTCTAAGTGACATCGAGGAGCAGCGCAAGTTATCTATAGCAGGAAGGCTATACGTTGAAAAACAACATTCAGCAAACATCCTTCTAAAGCAATTGGACAGGGCATATTCGGTGAGCCAACAATAATAAATACCATCTGCCACAATGGACTTGAAACAGAGATTACCAATCAAATGAACCTTCTTCCTTTGCTAACTCTCAGGTACGACCCCATGGACATTTATGTTCCTACTTTTAGATTAAGAGATGTATCCGTTACGGATGTCTCTAAATCTTATACAAAACAGAACCCAGTTTCTGTTCGTATTCTTGAGACTAAAATCAGATCCGCAATTAGAAGTGAGGTAGATAAGTTTAACCAAAATAAGATCTGTGTTGCATTGAGTGCGGGTGTGGACTCTAATTTAATCCTGTGTCTTTTGCGCGAAGAATATCCTACACAAGAGTTGGAATGTATTAACGTGAGTTTTGATGAAAAGAACGAGGCCATTGAAGCCAAGAAGATTGCAGAAAAGAAAGGCGCAGATTTCCGGCAGGTTTACGTGGAAGATCCTTTACGTGACTTGCCTGCAATGATAAACATCATAAAAGAACCGAGGTGGAATATTTATCAGTACTACTTTATTAAGAAAGCAAAGTCTATTTCCAATCTCTTGTTCACGGGAGATGGCGGTGATGAAATCTTTGCTGGTTATACCTTTCGATACAAGAAATTTCTTCAATTTTGCGATCGAAATGCAGGCCCCTTAGAACGGGCCAAGGTGTACCTATCGTGTCATGAAAGGGATTGGGTACCCGATCAGAATGAAATGTTTGCCAAGGAATTGAAGTTTGACTGGTCTTCGATCTATTCTCTTCTCACATCATATTTTAATAATAACCTGAATCCGTTGGATCAGGTAATACTTGCTGATTATAATGGCAAGCTTATGCATGATTTCGTACCAACTAACGACAAATATTTCCGTTTCTTTAAACTGCAAGGAATTTCTCCTCTGTTAGATAACGATGTCGTAGAGTTGGGATTTGATTTGCCATCGGATATGAAATATGATATTGGTTCTGACATTGGAAAGCTTCCACTACGTGATATTCTACGAATTTATGCCCCTGACGCTGTCAAGAAAATGAATGTGAAAGTTGGATATGGTATGGACCTAGTAAGCCTTTGGAATAGTGGCGGAAGAGAAACGGTGACCACGCTTTTGGATAAGGGGCGCATATTCGAGGATAATCTAATAGACAAAGATTGGTACTTTAGATCGCTCAAGCGAATAAATGAAAATCTCGATCTTAGATATATCAGTAAGCTGTTACAAATTCTAAGCCTAGAGGTGTGGTATAGAATATTTGTATCTTCCGAAATGAATCCCTCACAACATATATGAAGGCGTGGGTAATTTCTTGGAATCACACTTTGAAGAGATGTACAACAAGTTGACAAGTCCAACTCAAGAGCGGTTTATTTGAATTTACATAATCCTTTATTGGAAAAAAATCTTTCATTGAGTACGATTAGGATCTTTTCTCGAAAAGATCTACCTCTTTACCTGATCGTTTTCTTTTCTGCTATAGCTTTGAAGACCGTTACCGAGTTAGTTGCATACCCATATCCAATAGGTTATGATGTCATAAATTATTATATCCCAATGTTATCAAACTTTGAGAATGAATGGAATACCATATTAAGAGACTACCCATTCTACATTTATCTTCTTCACCTCATACAGAATATAACAGGTCTATCAGTACAGACTACTGTTTCTACCGTTGCAGCTCTTATCTTCGGTCTTTTTGCAGTATCAATCCTTTCATTGGGAAAGGCGATAATTAGAAAGAATAATAGTTATTACGCAGCAGTAGTTTCATTATTCGTCATTGTCCAGATCCCAGTTCTAAGAACGACCTGGGATTTGCACAGAGACATGTTCTCGTTAACCATGATGTTTTTTGCCATTTCAATTTTAATAAGAATACGAAATAATTATCCAACCAAATTCCCTTCTTTTGCATTAGTATCTTGCCTATCATTTACTGTACTTTCTGTTATCTCTGACAGAATGGTGGGAGCATGGTTTATTGTTGTCTATTGTATTTGTACCATACGCTATAGGGAGAGGATAGTAGCAATAGGCTTCGTAGTATCTTTAGTATCATTTGTCACACTTTTAGCTGTTACCGGTGGTGTTGGATATTCAATTGTTAGTTCCTCCTTCCGCAGTATTTCAGACGAAGCTGTGGATGCTCAGATTTCTGGCGAACCAGAACAGTTAAACGAAAGTTACAACCAAACCAATCTCTTTTCCTATTTTATAGCACTATGCATCTTGCTTATTCCTCTGGCCATTGTCGGTTACTTGCAACTGAAAGATCAGCTTTTAAAGATCTGTCTCATCGTTGCCCTAGTGGGTTCAATGACATGGCTGGTGTTCCCTCACGCAGATGTACTTGTTGCAGATAGATGGATCTTGCTCTTCGGTATATCCCTTTCAGTCTTTGCAGGTTATGGATTCGTTAGAACCATTCAAATATTATCAAAATGGCAAAGAAGTACTAATTTATGCATTCTCACCACGGCAATGATTTTTCTTATTTTCGCACAAATTGGAATATCATATGCCATGCTGCCATATAACGCGCAGGCTTCAATTATTAGTCTATTTGAAACGAACATTCAAGATTTTGTTCCAAAATCTATGCAATTTAATTCAGTCAGGATAGATCAATCTCCAATGCTTCAAGACATTATCAATTGGTTAAATGAAAACACATCTACTCGATCTAAAATCATAGGAAGCAGTGACTGGAGAGGATGGTTCGTTTCAGGATTAGCAGGAAATAGGGGTTTTATCAGCTATGAAGAGCTAGAGAAACAAGTTAGAAATACGAACTATTGGTCAAACGATCAAGAGTATCTGATTGATACGAACGTAATCGATGATCCCATTTTTCATAGGACGAATTCAGGATTTGAGGGCGTAAAGGCTTACTCAAATAGCCTGTTCACCATTTACAGGATATTCGAAATCCCCAAAAACGCAAGTTCTGTTAATTAGGTATAAGTATCGTATCATGTAATCTATAACCGTCGAGATACGTAATGTATTTTAACGGTATTCTGCCCAATATGAATTGTGGATACTAAATCCCTGGTGAAAGGTTTAGCCAGTAACTGGACTAGGAGGAGATGGCTAGATTTTCGAAATGGTCACAGTATTTATCTAATATTTTTGATGACTTTCGCAAATTTCGTCACGATACAATACGGCCTTCTTATAGACCAGGTGCCTTATCTAAAGGATCTATTCGAAAGTATCTGGATTTTTGCAGTTGTGTTTGTCTCTGCATATGTACCCATAGCAATCGTCATTGGGTATTGGCATCGCAAGACGCAATGGAGAGTAGAGCAGCATGCGTTATTTAAGGAGAATGAAATAGGGGCGACCATGTGGTTGTTCGTCATAGATCTTATTGACGGTAAGGTCTCTGAAGAGGAAAAAAAACAGATGAGGGATATGCTACACAAGATTGTACGAAAGCCGCCTAGGGCGACAGTACAAACCGGAAATCCAAAGCAAGATAGCGCTGATCGATCTTCAGAAGCTAGCATCTCTGATTATAAGGAACCCCGAATCGAACCAGGGCAGAAATAATATTAGATCTCCTTACGGATCGTCATTTTCACCTATCAAAACCACATAGAACTTTGTTTAATGGCGAATTAGCCATAAGTTACGATAGGTTTCTGTCAATTGCTCATAAAGAAATTCAAACCGGTGAGAACGTCCGTCCTACTAGAAACGCTCAATTATTATCTATGGAACATCTTGGGGTTCAATGACATTGTTAAACTCACGGAGTTGAATTCGCTTGCAAGCTCTTTGTAGTAGATTTATTAATTGAATTCGATATTGAGCATCCATACACTTGAGGGTGCTACATGTCTCTCATGAAAGCCTCCCAGACTGGCGAGTAGAAAAGTCTGCGATCACTGGATTGAAACTTGGTTACAGGGTTAGTTTTGCAGGTAAGCCAGGGAATAATATCAATGGTACTAAATTTGCCAAGATCTATGAAATTGAATGGAATAGCAAAGCACGACTGGGCATCCCCTATTACTGGGATAAAATGAAAAGACAGCTAACGAAAATTCTGAAACAGGAAGCCCCTGACATAGTCCATTCGCACAATCTGTATTCTGCCAAGCTAATTTCAGAATTAAACGTACCCTTTGTTTTCGACGACCACGAGTATTGGTCTATGTCGTCGAAAATACTCCTGGAGATGGACTATCAACCATTTCATTCTAGCATCAGAACGCAAAGCAGAATCAAACCTGACATGTCTAAAATTTCCATTAAGAGAAAGATGAGTAGAATAAGAAGGCGTTTGATTGATAGATACGCGATCCGGGTATGGACTGCCTGGGAGAGAGAACTAATCTCTACAACCCCAGTTATTGTGGTTTCCGAAACGATTGCAAAGGATTACCAACGTCATTTGAAAGCTAGGTCGTTTCTTGTCCCGAATTACCCTATATTGTCAGAAGTAGAAGCAACGAGCTCTCCCACATATCAAACCCAGGTCGATTGTATTTATTCAGGAGGCGATGGCAACGATAAGGTCATGTACCCTCAAAGGAAAATGGACGGCCTCTTTGAGCTATTTGAAAACAGCAAGAGATACCCCTTGACAATTGCGGGTTGGTCAGATAGCTCTTTCTCCAATCTGAGATTTGTAGGCTTCTTGTCACGACCAGGCATGTTTGCTGAAATGTCAAGACACACTGTAGGTCTATTGCCTTGGAAGAAGCACTGGGCACATTACTATACAAATCCAAATAAACCGTATGAATATGCACATGCTGGATTGGCGGTAATGTGTACTTCATCAATTCATCCTGTAATCAAATCACTTCAAGGTTGCTGCGTAAAGTTTGATGATTATCCAGATATGATGAATAAGCTAGACTACTTGCAACAGCACCCCGAAGAGCTGTACAATTTGCGTAAACAAACACGAGAATTAGCAAGAGAAAAGCTGACATGGGAGAAGCACGAAAATCAAATTATTAGTGCATATAAGGCCTGCTGAAGGGTTTGTAATCATTGAACGAAGATACCAGAGATTATCAGCGGCGCCTGTAATTCCTTTCTTCTAATTTTGTTTAGGAAACGAGCGTTTTCAGATTGCTGATAGAACTTTAATTAGTGTTACATTGACCCACTTCTATGGGTACGTATTTTGCGATCGTTACCTGCAGGAATTCCGAAGATGATATCCATGCTGCTCTAGCGTCATTAAGAAATCAGACATTAGCTCCTCAATATGTGATTGTAGTTGATGATGGGTCGACAGACAACACCTCGGAGATCTTGACACAGATACGACAAAATTGGCGATCACTTCATGTCATAAGGCATAATGATTTAGGTTACGATATTGGCAGAGTCGTCAAGAACTGGAATGAGGCCATCACATACTCGAGAAACAAGGATCTCGCACATACTACCTATCACATGATTGCAACAGATGATACAACATATCCACCTGGGTATGCTAAAGAATTGGTCGATTTTATGGATGGCAATTCCAGTATTGCCATTACGTCAGGTAATTACACTAAATACGTGCCTGATAAGCCTCATGGTGCTGGGAGATTTGTTCGTAACTCTTTTTTTGAACAGACTCACTGGGGAGGACTATATCCAGAATTAATGGGATACGAGTCAGCTATTCTTTATGAGTCAGAACGGCTCGGACACCGCTATACAATACTACCTGATGCTAAGTTTCACCACTCCCGACCTCTGGGAACACATCACAAGTTCTATGAATTTGGAGCGAGCATGAAGACATTAGGATATCACCCGATCTTTGTATGGGGGAGATTTGCGAAATATCTGGCAACTGGAGAGGTAACGGGGAGGGTTGGAGCCTTCAATATGATGTATTACTACCTCTCGTACAAACCAAAATCGGTCGGCTATGATCGGTTGTACGACGACCAGCTTCGAAGATTCGTTAGGGAAATTCAAAAAAGAAGAATGCTCTCTGCTCTTTCCGGCAAAAAGCGTCGGTCAATTCAGCAATGAGGATGCAATAAATTTCCTCTTGGCTTACTCTGCATTTTATTATTCAAAGTCCCGTTCCATTTACCTTCGTTGAGATGGAGGTTTGGCCTTTTTCAAGCATTAAATGTCGTGCAACATGATTCCATGTTGGAGATCAAATGGTGTGGTTGGATGGGTGGGTGGGTGGTGTTTATCTAGCCATCATCTTCAAAATTCTATCTTGGACTACCCCATAGATCATGAAAATTCCCACTATGTGATTCACTACTTAATTGTGCGTTGCTCCGGTGCATTCAGCCGGTATTAGATATAGGAATGACGGAGACCGCTTATCATGAAGAAAGCGAGCTTCTATCGGGAACCAAGAAAGCTAGTATGGGCTTCTTCGTAAGACCGAAATCAATACGAATATCCGATCCCATGAAGATTGCAAGTTGGATTCATGTAGCATTATCAGTAATTCGCTGCCGTCAGCCGGCTAGAAC
>JAATVR010000505.1 GCA_014523665.1 Nitrososphaerales archaeon TH526 | reverse complement strand
TACAGTGCATTTACAAATCTGTTCATTTTAGCCAGACTGACCTCAAATCCAAATCTGTCTTCTTCTCTTTTCATGTTTTGGTACATATTCATCATTAGTTTAAAGTGTCTTATCATATTCAATGATGAGTCCATTTTAAGTCGTATAATTCGGTAGACGTCATCATAATATCTGAACCGTTTGAGAACTCTAGTAGAGTACCGCTTGAAATCAAATCTGGCATCATGATTGTTGCATCTTTCAAGCTCATGCAAGAAAATATCACAGCATATTAGAGATGGAATAATTCCCTCTCCAAGCATTGGAAACACACAGCCGATTGACTCTCCAACACCAACTATATTGTTCAGATAGAATGGTTGCATTCTACGCGGAGGAGCCAGCCGTATCGGCCTTCCTATCTTTTTCCTAATAGTACATTCTGGATGTCTAGCCATGAACTCTGCGATCCCAAAGTATCTCCTGTCCAAATCCCCAGCACCAACAAATGCTTCTCCTTTACTTAGAGGGAAGCACCAGAAATAGCCTCGAGCGCCTTTGTATCCAATCACATAAAAATCTTCGATGTCTTTAATGTTCTCGACCAAATATTCGTAAGCAGGTATTATAAAGTCCTCTTCAGATTTAGGCAATAGCGATCGATGGAATCCAGTGCAGTCAATAACCAAATCGTATTCAGACAATATCGGGCTTCCTAAATTGCATTTCATTCCGTAGGAAACCCTAACTCCTCGAAGTAAATCCGATTCCCATTCGCGTTTGTTATAGGTAACCAAACCCTTTAGCTCTAAGTATTCCACTTTATTCCCTGGAAGGTCAATCCTCAGTGTACGCCCAGTATGTGTGATATACTCGTTGAATTCAAGTCCTGCCTGCCGCGAGAATTTTGCAAGCATATTCTTCGATCCCCCCCATGCGCATATTGGCCAATGTGCTCGCTGATCACTTGTTTCATACACATCAATTTCATGGCTCATCTTTGAAATCATACATGCTAGATAGCTCCCTGCGACACCAGCACCAACGATCGCAATGCGCATATAATTGGTCTTCCTTTGTTGCATCTAAAAACCTATTCCCCTGAATTTATGCTCTCCCATTTGAAGGCAACAAGTATGAAACTACTTTAAACATTCAATGGCTCTGAATAGTAGTACTGCTAGCTAAGCTAAGCTTGACTTTGAACAGTGTGGTGATTGCACTAGGAGCGGCTTTTAAGCCTTCGTTATTTCTTGGGCTCGAGCTTAAGACATGAGGAAGACAATGACATAATCAAATACTTATATTCGATAGACAAGAAGCAGAGATTTAGTACATATGGGAGTCTCGCATATATAGTATATCTGCTAGCGTTTTTTGAATGAAACGAACTATTGTGTCATACATGGTAGCAACAATTCTGTCACTAATGGCAATTGGTGGCCTAACGATGCCCTCATTGCCAATAATGGCACAAGTACAACCCGTAGCAACTAACGCCGCATGTGGACAGGTTGTCAGTGGATTGGTAAACCTTACCGCAAATCTTGACTGCAGCGGAGACGGTCTAATTATTGGTGGTGATAATACGGTGGTAAACATGAACGGGTACTCAATCACTGGACCAGGGCCTGATAGCTCAAAAGTAGGAATAATGGTTCCCAACAATGATAATGTCGTCATTAACGGGCCAGGTTCTATAAGCAACTTCCAAGCTGGTGTGCTCGTTACAGGGGCGAACGGAATGAAGATGTCCTCTCTAATACTAAACAGTAATCAAATAGGTGTGTTCATGACGGGTTCTGAGAATACTGAGGTGCAACAGAACATCATCAAACAAAACAGTCTTGGTGTGGCTACACATTCTAGCTCAGGTGCAACACTGACCTCCAATCTAATGAGCGGAAATCTTCTTGCGGGAATTACCTTTGTGAATACCAAACAATCGGAGGTTTCGATGAACAATATCGATGGAAGCCAAAACGGCGCATTCTTCGATGCTCAGAGCTCAGCGAATAATGTCGTAGCAAATAACGTTTTGGAAAATGTCCTTGATATCAACAACGCAAATGGTCTACCACCTAATATCAACAACAATCAGTTTACGGAGAACAACTGCCAAGTAAGTAATCCAAGCGGGATCTGTATAGGTAGATAGATAATATCTGCAGACAAATCGGAAAGGTGGTGAAACTCACCATAACTTTTTTTTATGACATTTTGACTATACGGGTATCGAAGAATATTATTCTAACTGTACTTTCCAATAGAATAGAAGGTAGAAATAAATAAATCCAATGACAAATGTTGTTCATCAATGAACAAATTTACTAAGCGATCAGTCATAATGACATTAATGGGTTTTGCCATTTTAGCTACAGTTTCGAGCATGCAGCTCATCCCGAGTCTAAATGTACCAAACGCTCATGCCCAACAGCTTCCCATACCTTCTTCGTCTAATTCTACAAATCTTTCACCATTATCCAATCTGAGTGTGGCAAATCAGACCGGCGAGTCTTTAGTAGAGTCATTTGGCCCCATGTCTCAAATGGAAGCCGTAATTAAGGAGATAGAAAATACTAACGCGACTAGTTTTGCCGCACGTCAGCAGATTGAAAGAATTACTGGTAATATGTCCGACAATGCGTCCAACATCACTGGCATGACAGGAACTGAGAACAAGACCGGCGACGCGGCAAATGACACAGCTATGAGGGCTGTCATTGAACAGACTGTAAATACTAATGCGACCGGGTTTGCGGCAGGTAATGTGATAAATATGACGACCCCGCAGTCTGCTGGTCCTAGAAACTCTTCATGAGCCCGAGATAATATAGGACAGGTTGCAAACCAGAATCAGGTGGGATCTGGGATATCAGCTAGCGGGATAACGTCACCGATTCCATATTAATTTCTAATCGCTTCAAGATTGCGGGTCAGCTAAGTTACTTTCCTGATTGCGATTTCCAGTCAGTCTGTAAATTATTGGCCAGCCAGTACTAACCAGTTGAATACCTCTCAAGGACCCTATACCGTACGTACTTATCATCTGGCGAATATCTAGGAGGGTGTGGATTGATGGTCATAGACCCACAGACCGGACAATTTAGTTTCAAGGTGTATTTAGAGCAGCTTCTGCAGAGCCTCATAAGATGCCTCTTCATGTCATGAGTGAACCTTCCTGGATTGGTCCCTCCTAAATTCGAAAATACCTTTTTCCTGATTGATCGCAGTCTCAATTTTTTCTAGTGCATTATTCATTATCTTTTCTGCACTCTTAAAATTATCTGCTTTAACCACCATTCTGTATTTGGGAGCTGAAATATAGGTAATACTGATCGCGGTATTAGCTTTTGACATTTCTATAGAGCCAAGTAGACTCTTTATCCTCTCTATACCGTCTGCTTTGTTGAGAGAAATTTCAAGGATTCCCATTATTTCTACGTGAGGTATTTGAATTTTGTTACTCTCTATCTCGATTGCTTTCGTTACCTCTTCGGAAAGGCCAAGACTACGAACAGAATCGATCCCCTTCCTTGAAACAGTCTCAAACAAATCATACACGAGATCAAATTTCTTTAGTATCTCGTCTTCTAAACTAGTCACTTCAGAATCTGACAGGTTTGCCTTTTTCTTCACGATATCCATAAATGCTGAGGCTTTTTCATTTTTCTTAACCTCTATCAGTTTCGATTTCCTTTCGTCACCAGTAACCTGCTTAAGTGACAAATCCACTTCAGCCCTTGATTTGTTCACTCGTATAACCTTTAAAACGGTCTTCTGTTTTGGCCGGATGTATCTTTCAATGTTTCTGATCCACCCTGTAGCTATCTCGGAAATATGCAGAAAGCCAATCGTTTCGTCGTATTCGTCAAGAGTTATGTACGCACCATGACCAGTTACCTCCTTTATCGTCACTAGAACGATTTCCCCTTCTTCAGGAAGCCGTCTAACCTCGGCAGTCATCATTATTACCGTAAACGCCACATATGGCTACTTTAACGTTGCCATTAGGGTAGTTACAGCATGATTTGAGCAAAAATATGGATCAATTCATCCATTCTGCAGGTATCTCTCTAATCGAAGTGTTGGAGCCATGGTGATGAGTTTTGTGCAGGCAGAGTTGTTGGCGCCTTCTTCGAATCTTAAGAGAGCTCGAATTTACGCCTTAAAATATGCCTAACAAAAGTGTATTGGATTTAGTAGTCGATGCCCTTCATTGCCTTTACCCCATTTCTAAATGGATGCTTTATTTCTTTCATTTCTGTGACCATGTCAGCGAGTTCAATTAATCTGGTTGGTGCATAGTTTCCTGTTAGGATTACTGAAGTCCGCCTTGCTTTGCATCTCAAAAGATCAAGGGCGTCTTCGATTACGATGAGCTTTAGCTTCAAGGCATAATTAATTTCATCCAAGATCACTAAATCATAATCTCCAGAGCTAACTTTCTTCTTCGCGATATCTATGGCTAGCTTTGCAGCCGCTTGATGCTCTTCCAATGGAAGATCATCATCGATGATCCCAACAAATCCCCTACCGGATACCACCATATCAAATTCTGGTTCGAGCCTTTTTGAGCTTGTTAGCTCTCCGTAATACCATTCCCCTTTGATGAATTGAATCATTGCCACTCGCTGACCATGTCCAACTGATCGCAAAACAATTCCTAGAGCTGCACTTGTCTTTCCCTTCCCCTTTCCTGTAAAGATCACAATTATTCCTTCTTCATCAGACATAGCAGTTTGCTACCCGTACTCGACGGGTTTGTAATATATTTGATATCAACAGCAAGAATTTGCTCATCCCTGCTAGGAGCAGCCGGATTCTTGTCATAGTTGAGCCGAATTTCCATAAAGGAATATACAATATCAATTTGCAAGTCATTATAGATAACTGATTCTTGAAAAGAACGCTGAATTCCTTACAAACAATTGCGGGTAAAATATGCGAGCTCGTTCTTCCAATACGGTTATCCTATGAGAAGGGAAACGGCGAAACGCTTGCGATCTGCACACTCTCAGACATGAGCCTTCTTAAGGAAATTATCTCCAGTAAAGAAATGATGGACAAGTTATTTCTTGTCGGAAGGCTTCTTTCGGAAAATCGAGGAATCGATAACATTTTGGAGACCGTTCACAAGTACCCTCAATTGAGATATCTGATTTTGTGTGGTAGAGATGGCAAGGGACATCTTCCAGGACAAGCCCTGATTTCTCTCTACAACTATGGAGCAAAAGAGGACGGGTATATAGCAGGTGCAAGAGGTAAAAATCCCATATTAAAATCGACCAAAGAAGTGATTGCATACTTCAGGACTAATATTGAAATTGTCGACCTGATCGGTTGTAGAGATATCTTGCAATTAAAACACCTAGTAGACAAATTAAGCGGACATTAAATGGAGGCTATTTTTTAGTAAGCTTCATGGATCCACCAGCGTAGAGAGGGGGAGGTTAGATCTTTTGCAGGCGATCAGAATTTGTTACAGATGATGATCCTGAAAATGTGATGGGAATCAGATCAAAAGGTTTAAGGATCAAAGCAGGTCGTATCTCATAGAGGTTTCATGTACTCTAAAACCTGTTTTCTGATAAAAATTGATGTTAGTGTCTGAACAATCCAATACGACTTTGTAGCAACCAACTGCCTTCGCAAAATTTAAAGCATTGTTAATGAGTGCAGAGCCTATCCCGAGGCCCTCAAATCCCTTGCGTGTTACAACATCCTCAATATGACCCGCCTTTCCCCCACTATGAATAAATTTCTGTTCTACTAGAAGAGTGGTCGCGCCGATCACCTCAGAGGTCTGTTTGTCTATCGCAACAAATATCTTGTGAAGCGGATTTGAACTAATAATGTCTAATACCTGTTCCGCTTTCTCTATATTCCCTTCGATGCTTCCCAATTCAGACAAATTCTTAATCGTAGGAAAGTATCCATTTTTTAGGTCACCTAATGCAATTTCTCTTATTTCGAATTTCAAGTCTTTCTTGCTCTTGCTCATGACACTTCATCCAACAAAATGAGTCTTGAATCAAAGGTATATCTTGACACTAGATCGTTCCTCAATGTTTAATGAGCTCTGCTTCGCTTATGTTTATTGCTCTGAAGATATGCTAGCTTCATTTCCTTTACCCATGCATTTTTCTTCTTGTAGATCTTCTTTTTCTCACGAGGCTTACACTCAGACATGATGAATGCTGCCAAGATGGGAAAATAAACTGACGAATCTCCGTATACAATCACATTTCCTTCATGTGCAGACTTAATTTTTCCCCAGCTTTTGCCCTCTTGCAGTGTAGCTCCAGACAATCCTCCAGTATCAGGGCGAGCATCTGTGAATTGCACAAGATAATCCTGTCCTCCTTCCTTCAACTTAAGAATTTGGAACAGGGCAGGGCCGGTCTGTTGGAAAAAATTCTTAGGAACCCCTCCTCCCAATTCAATTCCTCCAGATATCTTGTTTTTCCAAAGAATAGCTGCTGACTCCGCGACATCCAATATCACCCTCGGGCTAACTGGTTTGTCTTCAAGCAAAAGAGGAAGCATATTTAGTCCAATCGAAGAATCAGCTACAGCAGGCAAGTAAATCGGCACGTCGTTTTCGTATGCACAAACTGTGAAAGATTTTTCGGGATGTGGCGAATTTTTTTTCGCCGACTTCCCTAAAATATTGCACAAGTCTGCTGTTGATGAATCATCAGACAGAATTTGCCTATCAGTTTCTATTGCAGATTTGATGATCTCGTCTTGTTTCTGCAATGTACCAATCTCCTTGATAAATACGTCATAGATTCGTACAATCTGTTTCGAATACAAAATATTATCATCCACGTCGAAATATCCTTGTCTTACAGGTAGATCATATGCGAAGTGAAGATCATGGTAAACATTTGCGCCCGTAGAAACAATCCAGTCTATAAACCCATGCTCTATCAAGGTCGAAATCGCTCTCCCTAGCCCAATTGGAGCAAGCGCACCAGCTAGTGTCAAGCAAACGCACGCTCCATCATCCGTCATCCGCTTAGTGATCTGTAAGGCCTCGTAGAGACGACGAGCATTGAAACCTGTTGCTCCAAAATATTCTACTAAATCGTGAACGTCCATATCGCTTGAAATGGAGGGAGGGTCTATTTTACGACCAGAAAAGTTGTGAAATTTGTTCACTTCCTTAAGGTGTCCTGATGATCACTTTAAAATGTATGTGCCAAGGTACGGGAATTGCAAATCTCTGTATGATGTGATGTAGATTCGGGAACGCTTAAAAATATCGAACGTATTGTTCAGAATATGCATGACTCAAATGTCAGTGATAATAACGAGCATTCCAATGCCAAAGATAGTTACTACTGGGCTGGTAGCTTCCCTGTTAGTTCTAAAGAACAGCTTCCTGGAAGAAAGACTGACGAGGAGCTTCGCACTCTTGTAGCATCTAAGTTGAAAAGCATCTCTCAAATTGACACAAGTAAAGTCGTTACAAATGTTGTAGACCAAATAATATCTATCACAGGATCAGTACAGACTTATGAACAAAAGCGCCGGATTGGGGAAGAAATTTGGAAGATAGAAGGTGTTGTAAAGGTCCTCAATGAACTCCATGTAACAGAACCTTCTACAGCGGGTCCGACACGAAGAGACTAGAAAGCACGCCCTGAGTTTACATGCTCATCTGTTCGATCCAGAATAGTATTGCTTATCAGATCAAGATACCAAATTCCATTTTACCTTTATTCGATATGAGGCGAGACACCGAGCGTGTAGTATCGAAAGCCTTTATTCGTTAGCGTTATTAGTTGCAATAAAATTGATCTCATGAAAGGTATTTTATACGTTTGAAATAATGAGAAGCGTGGGCAGCACTAGCAAAATAAATCGTCCTAAGACGAGAACTCGTTCGCGACTAAACCCAAAAGGCAACAAGCCCAGAAGGAGTCCTCCGAATAACTTGTTAAGGAGACCCATACACGACTACGACCCCTCTAGCAATTCAGATCTGACCGTATTGATTGATAGTATGAAGAATTCGGGAGGTTTTGAGGCAGTCAACCTTGCTAATGCGATTGAAATCCTGAAAACTATGGGCAGCGACGAAAACTGCGTAAAGTTTCTCTCCTTTGTGGGTTCAATTGTTTCAACCGGTACCAGGGGAATAATACGTGAATTGATAAAGGAACACGCTTTTGATTGTATTGTAACAACCTGTGGCGCCTTAGATCACGATATTGCTCGGACCTCTGCCAGTTATTATGCAGGAGATTTCAGACTAGACGACTCTTCACTCTTGAAGGAGGGCATCCATAGGTTGGGCAATGTGCTGATACCTTTTGCAAATTATGGTGCTGTGATTGAAAAGAAAGTCAGAGCCTGTCTAGATGAATTGTATTTCGACCATAACAAGAAATTCATTGCACCCTCAGAAATCATGGATTTCATAGGTGGCAAGTTAAACGATTCATCGTTTCTGTATTGGGCCAACAAGAACCGCATACCTGTAATAGTTCCTGGCATTGTTGATGGAGCTGTAGGTAGTCAGCTCTGGTTGTTCCATCAGGAACATAGAGATTTTGGTCTCGATCTCCTCAAAGATCAGAGCACAATTTCCGACATCGTTTATGATGCCAAGCGAACGGGTGCATTCATGGTAGGGGGAGGCATTTCGAAACATCATACCCTTTGGTGGAATCAATTCAAAGGGGGCTTGGATTACGCAGTATATTTAACTACCAGTCCAGAATGGGACGGAAGTCTAAGTGGAGCCCTCGTTGAAGAGGCGATATCATGGGGAAAGATAAATGCAAAAGCATCTCGTGTCACTATTCACGGCGAAGCTACAACCTTATTGCCGTTTATTTACGCTGCACTACACGAGGGAGCTTGAATTATTGTCGCTTTTGCAAACCTAGTCTGTGTGAGATCGTGTGAAGGTACAGCCCTCCGCCCTCAGAAAAAAGTCTTTAGCAAGAGCAGCAATGGGCGTTAGATGATATTGTCTGTCTCTCGAATTGGAATTGAGTAGAGTTAATTTTGAAATGAGATCTATAGAGAGAATTTGCTACAGAAATTTGAATACACCAGGCTGCAATATTTCTCCAATTCATGAATATAGACTGCAGATTCTTTCATGATTTTTCGTGAATCAATTTTCTCAGAAGCTACTTCTGATTTGTAGCTTCTCAACCAAGACTGTATCATCTTCTGGGTTACTTCCAAATGGAATTGGATACCAATAAGAGAACCTATGGCAAAGGCCTGTGGATACATATCGGTACGAGCTAAAATTATCGCTGTTTTTGGGAGATGGTATGTGTCTCCATGCCACTGAAAAACCGTCGGCCTAGTATTGTTAAATCCAGAAAATAGATCTTCGCTTCCAGATCTTTCAATCACAACGTCGTGCCAACCTATTTCCTTTCTTGGACCTTTGAAGACCGTTCCGCCAGAAGATTGCGCGATAATTTGTGACCCTAAACATATTCCGAGTAAGGGAGTCTTCTTCTTACTGGATATTTGTGCGAGCCTGATCTGTTCCTGTATGAAGGCGCTGTTCTCATAGACTGACATGGGCCCACCAAGAATTACTGTTGCACTATACTGAGTTGGATCTTGTGGGATTCTATGTTTCCTAGTGTTAACTTTCTTGATATCGAATCCATCATTCAAAAATAACTCCTCAAAGCTGCCTAGAGTCTCGCATGGTATATTTTGAAGGCATAAAACAGGTTTAGCCATCTATTCAGTATTCCTGAATCTTCTTTATTATCCCTGTGCCCATACTAATCTAGTACTTCGAAAATCATGAGGGAATGACGGATAAGCAGACAACCCAACTATTATTTAGATTATATCAAATTCTCTGGATTTGACAACAAGGGCACCAAAAGATACAACTTGCTAAACTTTAGTAAACCATAAGTACTAATACTTCCACCATTCCGTATGGAATTTTTCGACACGAGCATTGTCGAACAAATTGAAATGAAAATGATAAGGTCTTCTCAATTTGCTGTGCGTGATCGATTTCAGCGTATGTCAGATGACGATCATTGTCTAATTGCTAGCATTAGAGAACATGGTCTCTTGCAACCGATCTTGATTCGGCCCCTCTCTCCTGGCTTTGAAATAGTTGCTGGTCATCGAAGATTTCATGCTTGCAGATCTCTGCGTTGGCGATTCATTCCTTGCAAGATTAGAGAACTAGCCGATAAGGAAGCATATGAAATTCAGTTAACTGAAAACATGCAAAGAAAATCTATGGATCCGATAGAGGAGGCAGAAGCGTTCCGAAAATACGTCGTTGATTTTGGGTGGGGAGGAGTTACCGAGCTGGCCTCAAAAATCGGGAAGAGTGAAGAATATGTTTCGCACAGGATCCAACTCCTAAGACTTCCAGAAGAAGTAAAACAACATGTAATCGAAAGCCGTCTTAATGTGAGCTCAGCATTAGAGCTGACAAGCATCTCCTCTGAGAAGCAGAACATGATTGTGCAACAAATTAACTCAAGCGATCTGACTGTGAGACAAATTAGGGAAATGAAATCGTTGATGAAAACCAAACTCGTTGACGACAAATCAGGGACCTCTCAGTTCAGTCAGACACCCCCGAGAGAACTAAACAGGAAATCACACATATTGAAACTTACAAAAAAGACTACATTGGCCCTTCGTATCACCTTGGCGCGGATTGATAACCTCATTGACGAAGTTCATTTGACTGTTGAACCTGCTGAGCGAGCGGAGATCGTTAGCTTTCTTATGGGGACCAGACTTAGAATTCATTCCTTAATTGATGAGACAATTAGATACAAAAACGCATGTACTCGAAAACAAGATCTAAGTTCGTAACAGAGAGCAGCAGAATGGCTATTAACTATCGCAAAAGGAACGGAGGAATCCATTCATCAAGAAATCTCTTGTACTCCTCCGGAGTATGTGTGAGTGAATGATATGATGGTTCCTTCATCGGAATAAAATCATACACCTCATATGATTGAATTATGTCTCCAAATAGGTTACGATATGTATCGCTCTCTCCATCAGCCATTTCCTCATTAAGAAAAGACTGTACGCAAATCCAGTCATATCCCCCACGAGTACGCCCTGAGAAAAGCACAAATGGCGCATCCGCTAAGTATTTCTTTAGACCTTCAATCCTGCTTGCAAGATGCTGCGAAACCTTGAATCTGACCAATACAACACGGATAATTCGACGACGGATCTTTTTTGTATTCACTGAAATTGTGTAACCAGTTATGACTTCGTCATCTTCTAATCTCAAAATTCTTGACTCTATCTCATTTTCGCTTAGGTTATAGC
>JAATVR010000504.1 GCA_014523665.1 Nitrososphaerales archaeon TH526 | reverse complement strand
CTATTGAGAGACTTCTTCAGTCATTCAATAGCTGAGTACGGTTTCATCCTTACAGGTTATTTCTAATTTCCGTTCTGATTGGAGATAAAATATAATGGGCAGATGGAACCTCCAAAGGACATTATAATATTCCAAAGTTTGGTGCCTCCTTTTAAATGGATTTTTGGACCTGGTATATCGTTATCACACTATCATAGACAATTGAATATATTCGGATAACGGGCGATAGAGGAACTGCCGCCTAAAACAAGTCTTTAGTATCAAAAATTAACGTCCGAGATGATGGCTCAGCTTGAAGAGGATAATGAAGCATTTCGTTTTCATCTGGATGATAATTGACCGCCATACTTGGTGGCGGCGTTGTTATTACGTCGTTCATTAAAATGACGTCCTCTTGTTTGATTTCTGGGTTGGCATTATCGTTATCTGCCATTTGTAATTTTGTCACTTTGCCTTCCAATTCATTGATGGTCAGTTGAAGCTGATCCTGTCTCTTTTTTAATTCCAGATTTCGATCGCAGAAACCTTGATAGATTCGAACTGCATTGTTTATTTCAGCTTTCCACGAATTTAATTCATCTTTGAGTCTATCGTATTCTAATCTAACCCGGGGAAGGTATTGGTTTGCGATTTTAAGTAATTCCACTACTTCCCCATCACCCATTCCCGAATTCAGAGCTAGTTCGACAAGATTTACAAAAGGCCAAGGATTATCCTTGACCTGCAGATAAGCCTTAGTGAATTCAGTAATACCTAAGAGCATGAAATATTGGTGGTAATAGTTTATTGCTTTTTCAGCTTCAAGGTTTAATGCTATAGCTCCTTCCACCGGAGTCTTTTGCTGGACATAAAGCTCGAAGGCTCTAGAGGAGATGGAAGTAGTCTGGTCTAGTCCAGCCTGGCTTGCAATTATTTTGACTGTATTGGGACTGACACCTGCGGCTTTTGTTATTTCCCTATAAGTCGACCCTTTTTCAAGTAATGCTTTAACGAGGGCTTCCTTCTGCTTTTTATCCATAGTTCCCTTCATATCATTTGTATCTAGAATGATTTAGCTTTTGCTACTGTGTATTATCATATATCATTTGTATCTGGGAGGATTTAGCTCTTGCTACTATGTAGTATCATGTGATATTCGCACGTTATTTTGTGTAATTTTCTGTATCAGTCTGATATCAAAATAAACATGACTGTGATTTATGTAAGAAAATACCTAAAGAAGGTAAACAAGTTTCGGTAATCTTTGGGGCTCCTAAACGGTGGTATCATCTGTTGAAAGGTTATTTACTGCTTTGCTTCTCATATATAATCTAAGTTTATAGATGGCATCTATATGACATAAGTATAGATCCACGAGAATCAAGGGATCTATCAAAAGAACAGCCAGTACTTATTAAGAAATTGATAACTGCGTCAATCGCAGATAATTCCTCCGGATTACGCAGTTCTTGGCCTGTCGGTACCTGATGAGACTGCATTTGAGGGTTAGCAGGCATCGGCGGTCCGAATCTCCAGACTGGGTTTCAGAGTCCCAGCAAACTCTTGAGTGGAAGATTGCAAAAGTGCTCATGCAGCGGCAAGTACTGCAGGGACAAGTACATTCCTGCGCTTGCGTATATTATTCAAGAATATACCCCCTTGGCCAACAGAAGCACACAGGGATCAAGGCAACGTCTATTAGTTCTTATGACAATTTACTCTCTAGGGAAAGGATATCCAATGATATTATTTGGTAAAAAACACCTTCATGCGCCTGAAAGCGATCAAATTGTAGATAGCCTATTGAAATTTTTGAAAGTTACGTCAGGTTCTGTAAAACTAGAAGTAGCAAATCAACCCGTATTGAAAATTGAAATATTAGGTAGAAGCAATCATGTCGAAAGTGATGCCATTAATAGAACTATAGTAAAACTGGATCTATTAGAACCCACTTTCTTAGGCGTCCCAGATGACCAAACCAGTCTATTTGATAAGTTGAGAACCGCTACTGAATTTGCAGAAAAACTTACAGATAATGGAATTACACTTTTCCTTTTAAGAAGGGGAAAAGAGGCGATCACACTAGGTGAAGGGGCTAGACCATCATTATCTAGGATAATAACAAGAAGTGGTGATATTCAAGTAGACAGTATAAAGGAATCGGTCAAATTAGAAAATGAATTTGACGATACCTAATATGACTATAGACCACTATGGCACTATCTACATTCCCAAAAAACCTAAATTGTGATATTCTTATCTTGCTATCACATAGCTACATGTTCCAGAAATATTGTCATTACTCTTATATTATATGACTCGGCTTCTAATGCCCGCAAGCCCAAATTTGTTTGTACAATAAGATGAAACCAATTTTGCCTGCGCCGGAATTTACATTTACAATAACTCCAGAGTTCCTTTGAATCATGTAAGGGAGAACAGCCCTTGTAAAAAGAAAGGCGGCGCCTTTTAGATGCAAACTAAAAATACTTTCAAACTTAGTGACAAAGGGAAAAAGCAGGAGAATTGCTAACAATACGAGCCTGATCGAAATCCGTTAGACAGACAACCATATTATTGCGGGTATGCCCAGATGCGCCACCACAAAACCGAACTGAAATGTCTCCATGTCGATGGTCATTAGGAGTAGTAGTATCTAGGGCCTTGTTGATAACAGTGCAGCGATACCTACCAAGCAATAGAAGCTTTGGGAATTCAATAGAGGTCTTGCCCAGTATTTGTCAAGGAACAATTTGAGTCACAGAGTTAAAGGATATTGAAGTCTAATTCTGGTGATTTAAGTAGACCAAGATATCCTATGTCTTCATATTATCTCAATCATCTGAATCCATTACAAACGTCCTTTTACACTCTGTTGACTAAATACACTAAATGTTATTGTAGCCATAACTAACGGAATTAGCATACTACGTATTTTCAAAAGTGACTAAATTGATCTTCCTCGTCCGTAATAGTTATATAATACAAACCTATCTAACTTTTTATGGCGCTTACCGATGTACAAAATATGACAGGAATTACGGTGGAAGATAAAGCATTTATTGCATTCGAAAGAAGATCTACTAATCCGCAAGCCTCTGGTGTTTTTTTTAAGGAATTCGACAGGAAAAATGGTACAGCAGCGCAAAACTTAAATGTAATTTCAACCGCTCCAAGGGTTATTGATAGTACCGTTTACAACAATTTAGATTTAGAAAGGATTTTTTTGTACGCGAACAAAGCTGGAACTGATATAACGATAACTTTTATTACCACACCAGATGCAAGCGGCACCACTTTTGTGCATACTGGACGCATCATAGGCGGAAATCAATATCAGCCTTGTAGTGCTCCAGCTCAAGTGCAAGGTACGTTGAGTGGGTTCTTCGGATTTTATTATGATAACAATACCAAGAACAAATTCTATCTGTTTCAAAGTGCAGGCGGAAATACCTTTGATATGGAAGCCCATTAGCCCAGCGTAGCCTAGCTTTCCAAAGTTGAGTTATAGGCTCAGGTAGTGTTATGAGAAGACCAATCGTCATAATCACCTTTTTATTAACGGCGGCTTTCCTAGCACTATTATTTATTCTGGGTGAGACAAGAGCAGAGGAGTATTATCGTGGAATGGCTTTACCTGAATGTACGTTTTCACGTATAGACCAGATTGAAAATCGTACTGTGAACCTCTGTTATTCTCCAATAGATGGTGTTCTAAGTACACCTGAAGGAAATCTCCCCATCACTGGTAAGGAGACTGTCGTTTCTGATTCAATAGATCCATCAATTATAATAGAGAAACTGAATACGTCTAAGATTTGGAAATCTGAAGTCAGCTCTCCTTCAATTCCACAGGAGAGATATCACAATATAGCTGAACCCACTCTTGCATCGAATGGAACTCTAGTCTTTTACGCTGGTAATCATTTTGCAGCGAAATCAGTAGTTGGTCAATGGTGGGGCTATATTGATCCCTACTTTGATTTCAAAGGTGTGCAAGTGACTAATTTAACTAATTCTAATTTCTCTCGCCAGGTGACAGACATATTTAAGGCTGACCAGCATGTTGAATACGATCCTGCCAGGAGATTGTATCTATGGATACGTCAGAGCGAACAAGTAATATCTGGAGGCGGCCTCGCCAATATTGATAGACTAGGGATATCAAGAGATTTAGACCATTGGTTGGTATACGATCTGATCTCAACAAATGTTTTAAACCAGGCCGGCATTATTAGAGCAGTTTTCGATTACCCAGAGACTGTGTTGACTGATAGATATCTCTATTTAACTACTACTGTATACGCTAATGACGAAGCAAAATATGGGTTAATTTTTCGCTTTCCACTAGATGAATTAAGTAACGCTCTAGAACAGAGCCGTCCACCTAATATCAATTATGAGTTTATTCTGGACAGAGATGTAGAAGCTGTTACTCCTGTCGATGGCGCTTCAAATCCGATGTATTTTGGTTCTCACTTACCTGACAATAGTAATATTATGAAAATTTATAGTTGGTCAGATGACTCCCTCACGATAAATTCTACGGAAGTTACGATCACTCCTTGGAACGCTATAAAAAATGGGGCAGTATGCAGTTCTAATCCTGATGCGTGGTGGTGTAAAGCTACCACAAGTAGCCGAATTAGGAGTGCGTGGATGTTGGATAATTCGATTAGTTTTGTTTGGAACGCTGTCGTTTCGTATGACAAAGGCATTTCTTGGCATCCGTATGTTGATTCAGCGACTATTCATTTAAATGAAAGTATGCGATACGAAAGGAAATATCATTTGGCTGATCCTAATACTTCATGGGTATTTGGAGCCGCTTCATCTAATAGTCAAGGAGGGCTAGGCGTAGGCGCCCTGTACGTTGACAATAGAATTCGTGACTCCTTGACCAACCCATATGTGAATTTTGCGTTTGGGATTTTCAATAATACAGAGGATAAGTGGGATATGATGCCCATTCTTAATAGTTCTGCTCGTTTGCCAGTTACAAACGAAAGAGGAAACAACGACTATACAGTTGGCGATTTTCTAACTACGAAAGCGCATATTGGAAATGACTTGTATTCATGGGATGCTGGGGGTTACATCATAGTAGGCTCAAATTATTATAATGTTAAACCCTTCTATATCATGATAAAAAACTGATCCGGTTTTAAATTTCATGTTTGTGCTCTTCGACCCCTCGTCCAATTATTTGCCTTCGTCCTTAGCTCTTCTTTTGTAGTCTTCTACTTCCTGAATGACCTGCGAAATATAGCTTTTCACATCCTCAGCAGAAAGATCTGAGCCAAAATCTCTATTTGACTCTTCACTTTTGTTCATAATGCTTTGTACAGTATTTTCTACATTCAATTGCCACTCGGCGGATCCTATCCCACCAAGAAACGCAGAAGATTTATCTCTTATTCGCTTTTTCAGCGATTGAAGCAGCTCCGTGTCTCCAGATATCGATTTAGCTGAATAATACAGCCCAATCAATAATAGGTATGAAGATATTGATATAGTTAACAGGGTGCTCAATCCAAACGGCGGATATGGAATAAGTTGTAATATAGCAATTTGAATACTGCTGAATAACATCATTATGCCTGCGGCAGACAGGGCTAGAGATATCTTTAGTTGTCTATTGGTTGCATTTCTTAACATGAAAATAAAAGAAATAGCAAAAAAGACCCCGCCTACTTGTTTGGCAGCTCCAAATGCGTATACAAACAAATTAGCTAGATAAGGGTAGGAAAAAATAATCGGAGTAAACTGGTTAAGTATGAAATCGGATGATATGAAATAGTAAATTAGTGGTAAGCTGACTAAAATCCACAATTTCTTTTTACCAATTCTTTTAGAATAATTGATGGCATAGCTCCTCAACAGGAGGGAAGTAGCGAGCCAAACTATTGTAAACATCACAAGTGAGATTACCCTATAAAAATCTGAAATAGCCAATTTACGCGTGCTAGTTCTATCCCACGGATTGGGTTCAGCGGATACCGAAGAAGGTCTACCTTCAAGTTCCAACAACAAAATAACAAATGCAGATGCCAATACCAAACTAGACACTGCAAATGCGATAGAGTACAACAGAATTGATGGATTCCTATTCTTTCTTAGCCAAGATAAGAGCTTGAGTGTTAATATTCCAAGCATAATTATGGAACCTAATAAATTACAGGAAATTATGAAAGTAAGTACGCCCGATTCGTATGTCTGAGTCTGAAATGCCTCAGCAACTAAAGAAAGGAAAACAATTGCGTTTAGTGTAATTAAACCAAGCATGGAAAAATGTAGTATAGTAATAGTTTTTGGTCTGAGCTTGATAACAGATGTACTTATCCTTAAGACTAACATTACCAGAACGTACTGGCATATGATATTGACAATAAACACTACTGTTAGATAAATTAGTACTGAAAGGGAGGATCTTTCTTCATAAGAATCCAGAAGAGAAAAACCTATGATATTGTCGAGAAATGATAAAGTTACTAATATTAGAGAAATTAAGATAATGCCCGTGTAGCTTTTGACAATGCTAAATGAAAATGGCAATAAGTTTTTAAACTAAGTTAAATATAAAAATATGAGGTGTCAGGTACATTTGTATACAAAATCCTCATTGTGGGATTTTGTCTTATACTTTTTATGATTATAAGTGAGAATGGGGGAAATTCTTTTAACAATTTATTTGCACTCAACAAAGAGCTAATTTTTACACCACAAGATAACCCATACAATAAAACATTTGCTGAATGGACAAGAGATTGGTGGAACTGGCATTTGTCAATTCAAGACATAAAAGGTGGCGAGAATGCGAGTCTTTTCCATCCTAGAGAAAATTATTCACCTGAAAAATGTTCATTGAATCAGAATGATGGCCCAGTATGGTTCCTAGCAGATGGCAAAGATACTGATGACAATTCCCAACCCGAGGTCAGAGAATGCACTGTTCCTAAAGGAAAGGCTCTGCTTGTTCAAATCGTCGGTAGCGGATGCGGGATGAATGAAGGGTTCAAAAACGATCAAGAGTTATTTGATTGCGGCGAATGGGTACTACCCAATGCTCAATTCTCTGCAAGCGTAGATGGGATTGAGGTGGCAAATACAAATAATCCTGGTGACAGAGAGAGCCTTTATGTAGAACCATTTAAGACTACATTATCATATCCTGAAGATAACCTGTACGACCTTGAGCCAGGAACATACGCCGCCGTGGTTGGAGGGTATTTTGCTTTCTTACGTCCATTACCTGAAGGAACCCATGAACTTCAATTCAAAGAAACCGCTATTGAGTTTGAAGGAGGAATTCCAGGCGACAAGAGACTATCAAATGTCAAATACATAATTACAGTACAATAGCTAGCATGTACTTCTACCCTTTCCGAATGACGAATAATAAGTACTTTGGTTCCTTCTTTCTATTACTTCTTTTATTTCTTCTGATCCCGAGTGCGCAGGCACAAGAGCAGGTGAAGGTTGAAGATGACAAAATTGAAATCACTCAAGCACAAGATAAGCTAGGTGAAATAGATCCGACAACTATTATCATTACTGCTCTACGGGAGAACCTCAACGGCGTAGAAGCACGCTCAACTGATCTCAAAAATGGTCAAAACGATTGGATAGAAAAGTCGAAAGTGAAAATCAGCCCTCAGCAACTTGATCTTATTCGTGGACAGCCCAGCGAATTAAATATTACCTTTCAAGGCCTAGACGAGGGCCCTGGAACGTATTCTGGAAATCTACTATTGACTTCACCTAATTTAATAACAGTAAAAGTTCCTATTACAATTACTATCCACGCAAATCCATTAATAGCATTATTATTAGTAGGGGCAGGAGTCATTATCAGCTTCGTTTTCAAATTCCTTTTATTAAAAGTAAATGACAAGGAGGAAAATGAGAAAATTTTAGATAATGCAATAAAAAGACGATTGGATATTATGCAGTTCAAGGACCAACTTATTCAACTTAAAAATGAGCTCAATTCGCTTCGACATCTGGGCCCGATTAATCCTCATTCCTATAGAGGCAGCAGTACTGAAATGCTAGACATTGCTCTAAACAATGCAGTAAGCGACTACAATAATGGATATTTCCGCGAATCAATAAAAGAAGTACAAGATTCGATTAATCTTTTTACTAATGTTCAAGATCCATTAGAGCCTCCAACTAACATGAATATACAACATCGTTCCCTAAGAAAAAGAGGACGGTGGCTGTTTACCCAACCTCGTAGAGGAGATTATGCGGCTTATGCGGGCGTAACTCTGGCACTGCTAATAAGCGTCTTGTTAGTTTGGCAGATATATTATCCTCAATTATTTACCTTTGGCGTATTCCCAATCGACTATATTGCTGCATTTCTTTTTGGATTTGGAAGTCAGGCAATTCTTATTAACGAAATACTTGATTTTGCGAGAAGAATTTGGCCTTAAGTGCAACTATATTAGAATCTAACTCATCTAATACCAATACGGTATGTATTGCTTACAATGCCAACCTTCTTACCTCTGAGATTCGTGTCAATAGTTCTGCCATTTTTTAATTATCTTCTAAAGAGGGCAGGCAATACTGCTACCCTACCCTTTGCATGGCTGTATGATAACTCAATTTAAGTATTCGCAATGCATCAAGCAGCGTAAATTCTGAACTTTTCTGACAAGATCTACAAAAGGCCAAGGATTATCCTTGACCTGCAGATAAGCCTTAGTGAATTCAGTAATACCTAAAAGCTTGAAATATTCGTGGTAATAGTTTATTGCTTTTTCAGCTTCAAGGTTTAATGCAATAGCGACCTGTACTGGGGTCTTTTGCTGGACATAAAGCTCGAAGGCTCTAGAGGAGATAGAAGTAGTTTCGTCAAGACCAGCTCGATTTGAGATAGCTTTTATGGTGTTTGGTGATACCTTAGCCTTTTGGGCAATGTCTCGATATGACTCTCCCTTTTCAAGCATTGCAATAACGAGGGCTTCCTTCTGTTTTTTATCCATTGTTCATTTACCATTTGTATTTAGAAGAATTTAGCTTTTGCTATTATGTGATATTATGTGAAAATAGTACGCTATTCCTTGGAATTTTCTATATCAGTCTGGTATCGAAATGAGCTCAATTAGTACCGCGTATGAAAAAATCTATTCTTTATTTAATTCTATGTTAGACTCACAGCAGAATCCTGAAGCAGTTTGTGTTTTCACAATGCATTATAATATAAGTACAGTCTCAATTCTCAGAGTTGCTATGGAAGAATGGATAAGGACAAGCTTGGTGTGGTATAAATGAAGATATGAAGCATGCGTACAGCTAAAGAGATGAACCCGATAGTTCGTGCTCCCGTTAGAGGGATTAGTTGCGATATGGGGAGGTAAAACGACTATGAAGAGATTAGGCTAACTAGTCTAGCTGTCTATCATAAATTCGCCTTCCTTCGGTCGAACTAGTCAAGGCGTAGATCACAGTAGCCGCATTCACAAAATAAGTACTTAAAACTTAGCACCACCCATTTCCTAACAAAGTATAAAAAAGATCCTTAATAACAGCATCTCTAGAACTTTTTAACTATTAGAGGTGCGATGTGTTTGTATTGTTGCAGCATTACATTATAGAGTACCATAGTGTCACCCACATACTTACTTAATAGCGCGGTGTATAGATCATATGATTACGGTACATTTCTGAACATCTTTTAAAGTAGTAAAGTGCTCCTTTGTATATGAAAAGTGTTCCAAAAGCTATGCTATCTAATTTGAAGTGCGGAAAGGGTTGGTGATTATGAATGGAAATAGATTTCACGTGCGAGCTCGGCGAAGATCATATCAAGCAGTGGTTAAAGGCATTTAGGGCTAGGCAGCCTGATCAAGGAGATACGTACTTTCTATGGGGAACGGACCTTGCCTGCTCCTGTGGACAGAAGACTACAAGAGACTATAGGGTAATATTTACTATTAATGGAGGCGTTAAGATCAAGTTTTACAATTTTCAATAGCTTTAATCAGTCTTATTTGCAATATGCATCTTGAGGCTTTACAAAACCATCTGCGTCTAGGTGATCACTAGCAAATTTGTAGCTATTTGTTATTTTGTAAAAAACTGAAAAACCATAGAAATGAGTAAGGTAAGAAAATGAGCAAGAAGAAAGCAATTGGAACAATGTTCATTGTGGCATTGATGGCTTACGTCATAGCCTGGAATGTCACCAATGTCTATCAACTACTACGACATTCTGCCTGTTTTATGCCATCATAATTATCTTCTATCATCTGTTGGATTCCTCT
>JAATVR010000503.1 GCA_014523665.1 Nitrososphaerales archaeon TH526 | reverse complement strand
TGCATCGGTTGTGTGGGGAATTGTTATTTCTTATTTAGCTAATGTTGCTCCATCAGGTGCCATTGTACTTACCAGTATAGCTATATTTTTGTGCACTATCGTTGCGCGCGAAATAAGGAAATCAATCCGATCGGGAAAGTTAACAGAGCCAAACGTACACAATAGATCTCAGTAAGGAAAACGTATTCACCAATCCATCGCGAACACAACGGCACACTAAGTTGGTTTTGGCGTGAACTGCATGGAAGTCATCCTATTACCTCTCGATTTTTAATGCTTAGTGTTTACGAATATGAAATATCACGAGTAGTAGTAATAGCATTTTCAAAGATGTCCTATCGTGATTAACAAAAAAAGGCAGACTCAAGCATGCAAAATCCTCACACGTTACTTCAAATCAGATACCTAGATCACATCAAAAACTTGTTAATCCTTGATGCATCTAAGGAGAATAAACCTGTTTAGTGGGAGGTCAATCTGCGAGCATGTGATGAAAACACGAGCGCTGCCCAGTATGACAAGCAGGGCGATCAGACTCAACAATATATAGTACTGCATCCAGATCACAGTCCATACGGATTTCTCTGACTGGTTGTATGTTCCCAGATTCTTCACCCTTCATCCAAAGTTTGCCCTTGGATGTGCTCCAAAACCAAGCGTTTCCAGTCATGTTGGTTTTTTTCAACGCTTCTTGATTGACGTAAGCCAACATGAGCACTTCTTTAGTCTTGTGATCCTGTACTACGACAGGGATTATTCCATTCCTTTTCTCGAAGTTTACCGACTTCAATGATTTGCTTTCCAAGCTTCAATATAGCCTAAACCAGATTTGAATTGATGCTAATAAATAAATAACTAACTTCCTCATATCTATTGAGTTTCAAAGTTAATCGCATCAATAGAAAGTAATATCATCATTGAAAACTATGTAACAGTGAAATCGTTGACACTGGTAGAGTTGGAATCACGACACTGAGCTAGAGATTTGTAGTCGCTAATTGAACCTGTCAACTTACAGGTATTATTATCAAATGCGAAAAACGATATAATATTTATTATATTAGTAAAAGCGTCTTATTAATCGTCATTTATGGATAGTATATAACCTGGAGTAGACTTCATAGGTCGAACGAATCCGCATATAGTTTAAATAACATGTAACTGCGATTAATTGCAGACAAAAGTATGCCAATTGATCCAGACTTTCCAAAGAATCATCAGGTGATAGGTAAACATATTCTCGGAGATGGCGAACAATACCACTATGTATGGGGACCAGGAAGGATTGCTGAAGCTGCAGAAAACGAAGAAGTAAAGTCAGCATATACAGCAAGAGGAGAAGAGATAGTGCCTATAGGTGTCCACGGAACTATGGTAGCAGTAGACTGGGATTCATGCGTGGCCGATGGAGCATGCATAGAGGCTTGTCCAGTACAGGTTTTCCAGTGGTACAGAACTGAAAATGATGTTCCCCCTACCGATGTGGCGAATGTTACAAGTAATGGAACAGGAAGCAGTGAAAAAGAGGAACGAAAAGATTACACTGACAAAGCAGACCCGATTAGGGAACATGACTGCATTTGGTGCATGGCATGTGTCTCTGTGTGCCCACCTCAAGCAGTAAAGGTAGATCAGTCCAATTTAGAATTCCATGAGAAGGCATCAGGAACGTTTAATGAATCCCTTTCCAAAGGTAGTGCACCTCCGCCTCATGCGCACTAAACCCTAAATTTTTTGTTTATACTTTCTTAAGAAAGTTAGTTTACCTGAATTACATTTAAGAGAATTTTGTTCCATGACCTTATATCAGAAATGATTCGGCAGGTAGGCATCTGCCTTGAATTACACAATTGATTCGAAGGTGGATGCGGCAATAGTAAGCCCGGGTATATCGGAGGGGTAATTCCAGTATCAGAACAAAGTGAAAAGTGGAAAGAATTTCAAGTGATTCGCATGATTTTATCGAATGACTCTTACATGGGTATCTTTCTGCCTCTAGATGTACAAAGCAGAATACTCCAATTTATGGATGGGAAATTGACGTTTCCATTCATACGTGATGATGAAGTAATGGGAGTTTTTTTTCTCTTCGGCAAAGATGGTAGAATAAGAAACAGCATTGACATTCTGAATGCAAAAGATCTAGCTCGCAATGGAATGGATCAAATAACAAAGGAGGTAAAATTATGCCATGCCATATCAAATCGTATAACTTTTGATTTTGTTAGAGAAAACTATACTCGGAGGGCATTGCAGATTTCAACTGATACAAATAATTCATCAAAGAGAGATAGCTTTGACATACGAGACAGAATTTCTGGGGACCCGACCATATTGATTAGTTGCTTCGCACAACACATTGCTTACTATAGACAGGACTACTTTTTTGAACTGCTAAATCCTCTTCGACCGGCCCAAATTCCGGCGCATATTAGAGAAAGAATGGAGTTAAGAATGTTGCTTTTGGGATTTAATACTAAGAATGTAGAAAACCTACCATACAATAGTACTCTAGTGCCTTTTTTTGATTGGCTGTCGACGGTAGCTTGAGCCATAGGTTCAATCGAACGAGAAGGACTGTAAGAATATCTATGTGAGATATCACCTTCATCCTACCAATTTATTTTTCTTCAGCTGGATTGTGAGTACCTGCAATCTATTACTCGACGGTACATGTTTTGGTACGCGAGGTAGTGCTTTACCGTTACTAAACAGGATTGTATTTTGTAATTAAATAATATGTCGTTGATGCGGATAGCGAAAATCTCCCCGCTACAGCTAAATATCATAACTTTAGATCGGTCCTGATACTCTTGCAAAGATTGTACTATTGTTGTCAAGGAATGATGCATTAGCCAAACACTAGCAGTTTATGGAACAATCATAATACTGTGTGGATGAATGCAGGTTAATTTTGAAATTTTCTTCCAAAGTTGCTAGAACAATTAGACAAATGAACTTCAGTCTAGACAGAAGGCGCATAACTTTATTCTTCGCATGGGATTTCCTGCTTGTTTACGGCAAAATCCACAATTGTATTTTGCGACTCACATAAAGGAATAATAGACCACCTGTGGGTCGTTCAAATTTGCCTGAAATAAATAACATATATGCTGCGTTTCGTTCAAATCAAGCTGGTTCAAAATCTTCACTTGCTATTATCTTATTCTTAGTCACCAGAAGATCCTGGTTTTATGCAAGCTAACATGACTTGTTCTCATTGAACTTAAGAGATGTGATTTCACATCTACCTAAAAGCTTAATTATCATCTGGAGCATGGCAGTTTTACAAAAGGAAGTTGAAATTAAGATGTTTATGTTGCACAAACTCCGGAATAAAACGGCCTCTTTTCCACATCTGAAACTTCGAAAAGAATAGTCAGACAAGTTGACAAAAGCATGGTATTATACGTCACACGAAGCATTTACTAGATGGAACATTGAACTGACCTGCCAATGTGATCACAAAGAACATTAAGTACGTTTGAGAAAGGATCTGTGTTAATGAGCGTTCAAACTAGGTCAGACTACGAAATGTTACTGTCCCGCCTGCGAGATAAGCTAGGGAACACTACAAAAAAACAGGCATCGAGACTAGAACTTCCTACTCCTCAAATAATCTGGGTTGGCCAGCGTACAATTTTTAGGAATTTCATGGACTTTCCTAAAGCATTAAACAGACATCCTGAAAAGTTATTGTTATACTTAAACAAAGAGCTCGCTTCGGCGGGCTATATTGCAGGAGAAAGAGTCATATTTTTAGGAAGAAAGGAACCTTCATCTTTTGGAGCATTAATTGATCGATATGTAAAGGATTACGTGATATGTCCTGTCTGTGGAAGCCCAGATACGAGAACTGAAAAGAGTAAGAAATTGGGCTTTCTATTATGCGAGGCCTGCGGTGCGAAATCGTCCATTAAAGGAAATTATGCTTGACTCGATTATTGGGCATCGCTCCTACTAGGTAATCAATTACTCATTATCATGCGACGTACTTACGTTGCTTGATCGATTCTGTGTTAGGTCGACTCATTTCCATTGTGCTCATCATACAGGGGGCCATCTGAACACATTGCTTTTCCAAATTGGGCAATCAAGGTAAAAAGCTATTACGCTACTTCTCTATATATCAATAATTCGGCTGTCTAGTTAATTGGGCCTTTCTTGCCTAACTATTTTTTGCCAAGTGCTCGCACAAATTAAACATTGACCTCTAAGTATCGTATCGCTCTGTATCTCGCGATGACAGCTATCATGTCTCTCAACCCTGGTGCGTCGTTAGGCACCGAAACACTAGAACCCGCGAATGGATTCTCTACAGGACAGAGTTGGGGAGCCTTAAGAAAGGCTTGGAAGGGGTACAGAATTGCAAAGGTTCAGGCCGACAATGCCAGAATGACGGAATATGCCACCAAGATACGAAAGATTCAAGGTGAGCTAGGGATAACCAGATCCACATTTCCTAATCTAGGCATAGCCTAAATCTACTTTTTTAGAATCAAACCACTGAGATCAGTTCTATAAAATAGACTAGCTAGAATATACGGTCTAGCAACTACATCTTTCGTGTTAATCGATATGTAATTATCTAGCTTTTTCTGTAGGTATTGTTCAAGGTAAAATTGAGTGTAGAGAATTGTGAAAAGGACAATGCACCTAATAATGAAGGCGAGGAAGAGGAGGAAGTTATACAACAATCATCCCCCCAAGACGATAAAGATCAGGAGTATATTATTCGTCTAGAGAATGAACTTTCCCAAGTGGAGGTGGAACGCCAGAAGGCAAAAGAAGAAGCCGATAGCAATATGAATAAATTGAGATATTTGATGGCAGATTTTGATAATTATAGAAAACGAATGGAAAGTCAAGTAGAATCTAAGATAAACCAAGGAAAAGCAGAGCTTATTTTAAGGTTTGTTTCCATTCATGATGATTTATCGAGGGCGGTAGAGACTGCAAAGCAAGGCAAATCAGAAACGGTTGTTATAGAAGGTCTGGAAGGTATTTTAAGGAACGTTGAGACTTTGTTTGATGCAGAGGGCGTCAAGGAAATTGAAACTACTGGTACTCCCTTTGATCCCAATATTCATGATGCTATATCATTCAAATACGATGACACTGTGCCAGAAAATACAGTGATTACGGAAATTAGAAAAGGGTACATGATATCTGACAAAGTATTAAGGCCTAGTTTAGTAGAGATTTCTAAAAGGATAGTTAAAAATAGCCTTAATGATAGTAACAGAACAAAAGGAGACTAAGAAGAAATGGGAAAGATTATAGGAATTGATCTTGGAACTAGTAATTCTGCCGCATCGGCAATGATTGGAGGTAAACCATCTATAATACCAGCGGCTGAGGGAACTTCTATTGCAGGTAAGGCGTTTCCATCTGTTGTCGCCTTTACTAAGGATGGACAATTGTTAGTAGGAGAACCGGCACGCAGACAAATGATTTCCAATCCAGAAGGCACTGTGTTGGCAGCAAAAAGGAAGATGGGGACAGACTTCCGCTTTAGTGTAATTGGGAAGGAGTATTCCCCACAACAGATTTCCGCATTTATTCTGCAAAAAATAAAGAGAGATGCAGAGGCATTTTTGGGTGAGAGTGTAGACAAAGCAGTGATCACTGTTCCGGCCTACTTTAACGACAATCAGAGGCAAGCGACCAAAGATGCAGGCGAGATTGCAGGACTCCAAGTAGTCAGGATTATAAATGAACCTACGGCAGCTTCTCTGGCATTTGGCCTTGATAAGATTCAAAAAGACTTAAAGATCGTTGTATTTGATTTAGGCGGTGGAACCCTGGACGTTACTATAATGGAAATGGGAGGCGGGGTTTTTCAAGTTAAGAGCACTGCAGGGGACACACAATTAGGCGGGACTGATATGGACAATACACTGGTAGATTTCATTTTACAGGAGTTCAAGAACCAGTCTGGTTTGGACTTACGTAATGATCGTGCAGCTATGATGCGAGTAAGAGAAGCAGCGGAAAAAGCGAAGATCGAGCTATCAAATGTGGTTAATACTGAAATTAACTTGCCATTCCTTGCATACGATTCTGCTACCGGTCCAAAAAATTTAGTTCTACAGATTACTAGAGCAAAAATGGAAGATTTGTTAAGACCTATCATAGAAAGATGCAGAGGTCCAGCTCTGCAAGCGTTACAAGATGCAAAATTGACTCCCAAAGATGTAGATAAAATAATACTGATTGGTGGTCCAACTAGAATGCCCATGGTTCGTCAATTTGTTGCAACTGTAATGGGTAAAGAACCCGAAAGAGGTGTGGACCCTATGGAAGCAGTTGCTTTGGGCGCCGCGGTCCAGGGAGCAGTTATTTCAGGCGACGTGTCTACAGATATTTTGTTAGTGGATGTAACACCGCTAACGCTTGGGGTAGAAGTTCTTGGAGGCTTAAAGGAAGCCATAATTGAACGCAATACAACAATCCCTACCAAAAAGAGCAAAATATTTACTACTGCAGCAGATTATCAGACTGCAGTAACAATACACGTAGTACAAGGAGAACGAGCGATGGCTGCAGATGGCGTCTCGCTTGGCATGTTTAATCTTTCTGGCATACCTCCTGCCCCGCGAGGAGTACCGCAGATCGAAGTCACGTTTGATATAGATGCAAATGGAATCCTGAATGTTTCTGCCAAAGATCTGGCGACGTCCAAAGAAGCTAAGATAACTATTACTGCAAATACTAAACTCGGCAAAGATGATATCGAAAGAATGAAAAAGGACGCTGAACAGTTTGCCGAAGCTGACAAGAAAAAACGTGAAGAGGCTGAGCTTAAAAACGAGGGGGACAACCTTGTGTATGCCGCCGAGAAGATGGTTAATCAAGATCTAAAAGACAAAATAAAGCCAGAACAGGTAGAAAGAGTTCTGAAAGCCTCCCAAGAATTGAAGGATGCCATGACATCAAATAACAATGAGATTACCAAAGCAAAGATTCAGGAGTTAAAGAACATATTGGGTGAAATAAGCACTGAAGCCTATCGAGCTACAAGTGCAGCAGCAGCAGCAGCAGCTGCCGCACCTGGTGCGGGAGGCCAGTCTGGCCAAACTGTAGATGAAGGAGCAGCTAGTGCGAATCAAACATCAGAGACTTACAGCGGAGGAGGCAGTACACCTACGGGCACTCAGCAGCCACCACCCCCTCCTTAATTATTATTCTTTGGATGTTACCGATAGGGTTACTCATACAGGTATGATAAGGCGACAATCAAATGGCTAACAAACGAGACTATTATGAGATTCTTGGATTACCTAAAAATGCAGAGAAAGGAGATATCAAGAGTGCATATAGAAAACTAGCCCTGCAATTCCATCCTGATAGAAACAAATCCCCAGGAGCCGAGGAACGCTTTAAAGAGATCTCAGAGGCATACGCAGTCCTATCTGATGACGACAAACGGAAGCGATATGATACATATGGTCATGTGGGAACCGAAGAGGTATTTCGAGGCTCTGAGGCCAATTTTGAAGAGGTCTTCAAGGATATGGGCTTTGGAGGATTCAGAGACATATTCGAACAATTTTTTGGATCCAGAGGAGGCTTTGGAAGAGGCACTTCAGATCCGTTCGGATTCGGATTCAACCTTGGTGGTGGTAGACAGAAAGGCCGCGATATTCTCTATGACGTTGATCTATCGCTAGAAGATGTTTTGAAAGGCAAGAAAGACGAAATAGAACTTCCTAAAATGGATAGATGTTCAAATTGCAACGGAACTGGCGCCGCACCTGGCACAAAGCCGCGAATATGCACCGTATGTAATGGCCAGGGACAGACCAGGAGGGTGTATAGTCAGAATCGGTTTTCCACGTTTGTGTCATTGGAGCCATGTCGTACGTGTCACGGTGAGGGTGAAATAATTGAGAGGCCGTGTGGGGCATGCAATGGAACAGGCAATATCAGAACAACAAAAAAACTACGATTGGAGATTCCCCGCGGAGTAGAGGATGGGATGACTCTTCAATTGCATGGCGAGGGAGAGCCTACGGAGAATGGAATGCCCGGTGATCTTCTCATTAGAACGCATGTCAGACCAAATTCAGAGTATCAAAGACTCGAAGACGGTCACCTCTTAACTAATCAAAATCTAAGTTTTACTGACCTTGCCTTAGGAACAGAAATAAAAGTTCCGACGCTTGAAGGACTAGAAAAAGTCAAAATCGCCCCAGGGACACAGCCGAATTCTATCATAAAGCTAAAGGGCAAAGGCCTTCCAAGGTATGGCGGTTACGGAAGAGGGGATGAGCTTGTAAGAATAAATGTAAAGGTGCCAACCAAAATCAATGATGCTCAAAAGGCGCTACTCAAAGAATTAGATAGAGAATTAAGAATGACAGGCGAATGAAAATTGCAAAGGTTCGACTAACCATATATTTGAATGTCTCCAGTATTTGGCACCAGAAATGTATCTTATTCATAGATATCCTTCCTTCTTGACTCCGTTGCGGTTGTGGTGCTGGATGCTCTCTCTAGCCTTTATTTGTCTAATCAAATGTAAAAAATTTGTTGATCAATTCATCGTAGCGTAGTTACTACGGCCAGTAATGATGAGAACAATACGATTATTATTCGGATATCTAACGGAGTAACAACCTTGAATCTTTAAAGAGTTTGACTATGAAACCCTCATCAGATCACGGCTTATATAGACATTGAAGGTAAAAGGAATATTAGAATGAATATCTCCGAGGCTGCCTATTTGTTGCATCATGAACTAGATATCAACTGGACATTGTCATTCAACGAGATGGGCGGAAATAATAACAATAGTAATAGTGGTAATAACAATACTAGCAATCAGCTCGATGTCGAAAAATCAACATCAAAACAAATCCAATTGTTAACGGGTCGAATACTTGCATCCTATTCGTACTTTGCTGCGTAATGCAGAATCTAAAATGGTCGTAGTCAAGACGAAAGTTGGTTTTGGTATAGTTCATGAAAGTGATTGAAGCCCTAGGATTAACAAAATCCTATAAGGGTTCTAAACTTCCCGCTTTGAATAATATTTCTCTGAGTATCGATTCAAACCAGATATTTACGATGCTAGGCAGAAATGGAGCTGGCAAGACTACTTTCGTAAGAATCTGTGCTACCCAACTCATGCCTTCATCAGGTAGAATATCCGTTCTGGGCCATGACATAATAAAGTGTCCTGATAAGGTACGAAACCAAATTTCTGCAATCCCTCAAGAGGGTAGGCCACTTAGAGCGTTAACTCCTTGGGATCATGTGTATAATTGGTTAAGAATCAGAGGAGAAAGTAGTAGTATTGCCAAAGAGAAAGCAGCGCAAATTCTCAAGAAGCTGGATCTTTATGAAGCGAGGGATGTTCCTGCTATGAATCTATCAGGCGGCATGAAACAAAAGGTTCTTGTTGCAATGGCTTTGGCGCCGGACGCCCAATTATTATTCTTAGATGAGCCAACAATAGGTCTAGATCCTGTCTCTCGTCGACAGGTGTGGTCGGCAATCAAAGATTGGAAAGATCAGGACAGAACAATTCTTTTGACGACTCACTATATGGATGAGGCAGAACTGCTTGCGGATTATATCGTCATAATTGATAAAGGAAAAATTATAGCAAAGGGTACGATGAACGAGCTTCGCAAGATCGTTCCCTACGAACTAAGAATTGATGTGCCTAAAGTCAACCTAGATAAGAGACTAATGTCATTAGGCTCAGTCGTAGATTCAGGAGCCAACTTTGTTAGAATCTTTATCTATGAAACTGACGCGGAAAAAATTTATGACAGAGCGTTGAAAATGAATATTCAATTTACAGTCTCTCCCATAACCCTCGATGATGTTTTCGTATATCTTGTCGGGAACAAAAACAATGGTGACAACATCAAGTCAGAGAACGAGATATAGATCTTAATTGCAACTATAGATTACAATGTAAATCTGATCCCACCAACTTAGCATCATCTGCAACATCTTCCTAAAGGTATTCGATGGCCATGTGGACACTTCCTTGGATGCTTTAGGAGGGTACACAAGGCATCAGTAAAAATCTGCTTCATATGATGTTCGATTCCACAGACCATTTCTTCGTCTATGTCGATCTTCAATGAATCTCTCATCAATACCTCCAATAGTCGTGTATTTCGGATCATTTGCTTTCCTATGCGTTCGCCTTCATTTGTCATCTTTACCATGTTACCTTTGCTATATTCTACCAAATTAGCTTCATCAAGCTTACGAAGCATTTGAACTACTGATGGTTGCTTTACGTTTAGCATTTTTGCGATTGAGCTAACCTTGACTTCTTCGCCTCTCTCACGAATATACCATATAGCCTTAAGGTACATTTCAACATGTTCAGATTCCGCAGTACCAATGTAGAGCTCTTCCTCCCCCAATACTCTCTCCTTTTTTGAGCTTCTTGTTGAGAATGTCCTCAATGGTTTCGTGTTACAGTTTGTAGACTATTTGTTATTAACTTTGTGCATATCTCCGGTCATGCATAGGATATCATTCTTTAATTGATATAGTTCTTTTTAATCGATAACGTAACGCCCCAAGCGATTGGTATGAGAACCTGTTTTTTTAAATGGATAATTGTCACTCTTTAGCCTGGAGGCACATTGACACGACCTTTTGCTCTCAGAAGGCATAATCTTCTAATAGCACTTCTGGCTATCTAAATATATGTCTCAGAAACATGTTCTTGTTTCTAAGAAGAGGCATGAACTTAGCTTTGACGCTTTATCCCCTAAATGGGCAAAGCGCTTGAGCCAACCGCTTCCGATACTGTTTTCTCTCAGATGGCTTGGATATTACTCTGAAATTAGAAGTGCGTCTCGATGTGTTGTAGGAGAGGCACATGGCTTCTCTTCCGCTTACCTAAAAACCTGCCCAGAATGTAACAGATATAGCATAAAATTCATGTATTCATTTCTAGTGCATTCTAAATCCAGACTAGAGAGAAACAAGTTCATGTTCGTTCATCATTGGAACGAGCAACATGCTCCTTATTGATTACAATTTGTAATTTTGGACCCTGGCGGGCTATTGAACTTTAGATTTAGTCTGGCGGCTCGGCTGCCCTAGTGGATCCGATTTAGACGCTCTGAACATTACAATTTGCTGCCATACAGAATCAGACACCACTTGTATATTTTTGATTGTTGATAAGCCATCAACTCCACGAGAAAACGAGCCGTGAGTGGCTTGGAAAGTTAGATTTTTTGAATTTCTGTTTAGTGCGTTGCCCAAAAAGGAAGAAAAGTTAGGATCCCACTTTGAAGGAACCTGGTTTGAGGTAACTGTTGAGGTATTTATTCCATATCCATACCGCCCATACCGCCCATACCGCCCATACCGCCCATACCGCCCATACCTCCACCAGGAGGACCAGGAGGTGCTTTGGATTTGCTTGAAGCAATTACGTCATCGATCCGCAGAATCATGGTTGCAGCTTCGGTCGCGGATTTGATTACCTGCTCTTTAACAGCCAGAGGTTCCAATATGTTTTGTTTGTACATATCTGCCACGACTGTGCTCCTAACATTGATTCCTGTCCACTTAGAACCCTTATTCTGCTTGGCACGTAATTCTGTCATTGTGTCAATCGGATCCATGCCGGCATTTTCTGCTAGAGTAAGAGGGATTATGTCGAGTGCATCAGCAAACTTTAGAACAGCAAGTTGAGCTCTGCCTTCCAGACCACTTGACCATTGCCTTATTTCATTTGCAATGTATGCTTCTGGAGCTCCTCCGCCTGCAACTATGGCTGGTTTTTCTAGGACATCCTTGGTAACCATTAACGCATCATGTATTGACCTATCCGCTTCATCGACAACCCGTTGTGAGCCTCCTCGAACAAGTATTGTGACTGCCTTTGGATTCTTGCATCCTTCTATAAAGACCCATTTGTCGGTCTCGACCTTGCGCTCTTCGACTAGGTTAGCAGCGCCTAGGTCTTTACTTGAAAGATCTTCCAAATTGCTGGTAATTCTTGCACCTGTGGCCTTAGCGAGCTTGAACATATCACTTTCTTTTATTCGTCTAACGGCAAGAATACTTGACTTGGCTAGATAATGTTGTGCTATGTCATCAATGCCTTTTTGACATAAAACTACATTTGCGCCGGCTGCCTTTATCTTGTCCACCATACTCATCAACATTCTGTTTTCCTCCTCAAGAAACATCTGCATCTGTTGCGGATCATTAATTCTAATCTCGGCGCTCATTTCAGTTTTTTCGATCTCCAGCGCAGAGTTTATCAATGCAATCTTTGCCTGTTCAACCTTCCTCGGCATCCCTGAATGAACTACTTCCTTATCAAGAACGATCCCTTTTATGAGTTGGGTATCCCTTATTGCCCCTCCTGCTTTCTTTTCGACCTTAATGTTGTCTAGATCGACTCTTAATCCATCTTTCCCCTCAATCTTTTCTGCTATCTGTCTTGTGGCATTCACTACTATTTCACTGAGAGTTGGACTATCCTCAGAGACCAACTTGGAGTCCATACTAGTTCGTGCAATCTTGATAAGAAGCTCTTTGTCTGATGTGTCGACTTTTACGGCAATTTTCTGTAGCATCTTTAATGCATACTCAGAGGCTGCATTATAACCATCAACGATCACTGATGGATGGACATCCTTATTGATTAGGTCCTCAGCCTTCTCAATCAACGATCCTGCAAGAACGACTGACGAAGTAGTACCATCTCCTACTTCATTATCTACTGATTTAGAAACCTCCACCATCATTTTTCCCGCAGGGTGCTGTACGTCGATTTCTTTGAGAATTGTGGCACCATCATTAGTGATAGTCACATCTCCAAGAGAATCCACGAGCATCTTGTCCATGCCTCTTGGGCCGAGGCTGGTTTTAACAATTTCTGCGACCAGCTTTGCTGCAGTAATATTATTTTTCTGAGCTTCCTTGCCTTTACTTTCTCTTGTTCCTTCCCTTAAAATTATCACTGGCATTCCACCAGCTGTTGTTTGAATTGACATATCCTATATTCACCTAGTAGAACAATACTGCATTGCGAAGCCACTTATTTAGTTTTACTTCTCACTATAAGTGTACTATATCAAAATTTGCGG